>NZ_JFAO01000026.1:0-58080 GCF_006408945.1 Bifidobacterium sp. UTBIF-78 | reverse complement strand
ATTTGCCGATTTTGCACTTGCATCCCACTTCTGAGTCGCTGCGGAGTGCATTAGAGCCGCTGAAGTCTACATGCCGTGCGGATACCACGGTGTTTGACGGCCGTTGGCGGAAGAACACCGCCTTGTGTTCGGCTTTAGGTATTCGGCGGGGCGAAGGTTGCGGCGCCGAGTATGCCGCGTCGGAAATTCGTTGACGAATTCGCTACCCCTCAGACCCGCTTCGCGGGCCAGTTCGTCCTGCAATTAAGGACGCGCTTCGCGCGTGTTCTGCTGGCTCGCCTGTCGGCTCGCACGTCGCCTGCAAACAGCTCCGCTGTTTGCTTCACGGCAACGTCCTGACAAGGGGAGCCAAAAACATAATCAACGTATTCATGACGCAGGACACTAGATCTTTGTCATGCGATGCTCGCGGTGAACTCGACTACTGCAGGTGATGCAACGCGCGGATGATCGTGCAACGGTCCTCCGCGGTGCCCTCGTCGGCGCACATCGTGGCGTACCAGCGCGGGTTACGCAGGGTCTCCGTGGCTGAGGCGGATGCGGTGCCGTCGGTACGGACGTCGGCATCCGGCTTTCCGCCGATGACGGTATCCTCGCCGGGCCTGTTCCCGTCGGATTCGTTCCTGTTGGCCCGGTGTTCCCCGGAGCCGGCCTGACCCTCCTTGCCGCCGTCTGTTCCACTGGACACCAAGGTGTGCAGGTCATTGGCGTACTGGAAGTGCAGATGGCTCAGCAGTCCGCTTTCGGTGAACGCCTTGCGTGAGGGCAGGGGCGCGATGGCCAGCAGCCAGCGGAACGGGCTGTCCTCGGCATTGGGGTCGTCGGTTGTGAACACGAACGTCGGGGAGCCTTCCAGACCGTGCGCGATCACATGGTCGAGCCGGTAGTCGTAGACGTCGAGGCTCGTGTTGTCCTCGGCGAACCATTCGATGCGGATCACCGCGCCGGTCGTGACGCCGGCGGCGGTCGCGGTGTCGTCGTCGTTCGTATCACCACTTGCGGTGTTGGTCGTATCGCCGTCTGCGGTGCCATTCACGCCGCCATCGGCTCCATCCGGTTCGCTCACCCGCCACCAACCGATGTGGATGATGTTCTCCGGACTCGTGGTGGTGCAGGCCATCGACCAGAACGTGCGGATGCCGTGGGCGGCCATCGGCGCCATCCGGGGATTGGCGAGCACCGCCCGCTCGGCGGCCTCCCAGGTCTGCTGGATGGCAGGGTCGTCCGAGTCGATATAGTGCTCGAAGCTTTCCCAGTTCCCAAGCCAGTCGGCGATGTCGAATGCCGGTGCGTCCGGAGCGCCTGACGTGTTGTTCGCTGTGTTCATGATTGGTTCCTTTCCAGATTGATGATGCGATCGCACCAGCCGGCGGCCAGCTCCTCATCGTGCGTGACCACGAGAATCGCCTTGCCGCGGGCGGCCAATCGGCGCAGCAGTTCGCCCACCTGCTCCATATGGTAACGGTCGAGGCCGCTGGTCGGCTCGTCGAGGATGATGAGGTCCTTGCCGCACATCAGCGCCGAGCCGATGGCCACGCGTTGCTTCTGCCCGCCCGACAGGCTCATCGGATGCCGGTCGGCGAACGCGGTGAGGTCGAGGTCGGCGAGCACCTGGTCGGCCTGCGCGACCACGGCCGGGTCGGTCTCGTCCAGCCCGATCATGAGCTCCTCGCGCACGCTGTCGGAGAACAGCTGATAGTTGACGTCCTGCATCACCATGAATCCGGAGCGCGTGAGGTCGCGCGGCCTGGCCTTCCGACCGTTGAGCATGATGGTGCCGCCGGCCGGCTTGACGAGCCCGGTCAGCGTCTTCACCAACGTGGTCTTGCCGCAACCGTTGTGGCCCATCAGCCCGGTGATCTCACCGGCGTGGAAGCACATATCCGGTACGCGTCGGGTGAACCCGTCACGGCCGCGATAGCCGATGGAGAGGTCGCGCGTGGCGAGCAGCGGCGCTGTATCGGAGACGGCGGAGGCGGTGGAGGCCGACGCCGGATTCTTCTCCAACTGCGCGATCCGCCTGCGATACGGCTCGAGGTCGAGCGCGCGCAGACCCATCGCGGCGATGCAGCCGGGGGAGAGCGCCAGAAACTCGTCGGCCTCGTACTCCCTGACGATGCGGCCGCCGTCGAAGACCACGTACCGGTCGGCCACACCGTTGAGCCATGCGAGCCGATGCTCGGCGATGACGATGGTGAGCCCGTCGGCCTTCATCCGCTCGATCAGGACGCGCATATCCACGATGGCGTGCGCGTCGAGATTGCTTGTCGGCTCATCCAGCACCATCAGCCTCGGGTCCAGCACGCTCGCCGCCGCCATGGCGATGCGCTGCTTCTGCCCGCCGGACAGGTGGAAGATGCTGCGCCCGAGCAGCTGTTCGATGCCGAACCGGTCGGCCGCTGACGCGATGCGCCGGTTGATGTCGTCCGCCGGCAATCCCATGTTCTCGGCGGCGAACGCCAGCTCGTCGGTGACGTTCGCGTTGAAGTACTGGGTCTTCGGATTCTGGAACACGCTGCCGACCAACGGCGTGAGCCGGTCGATCGGCACGGTCGCCGCGTCGAGGCCGCAGGTGATCTGTCGGCCGGTGAACTCGCCATGGAAGAACTGCGGAACAAGGCCGTTGACTATGCGGGAGTAAGTGGTTTTGCCGCAGCCGCTGGCGCCGCACAATACGATGCACTGGCCCTGATGGACGCCCAAGGAGACGTTGTGCAAGGCCGATTCCTGTGCATGCTCGTATCTGAACGACACGTTGTCTGTTTTGCATTCCATGTCGGATGGCTCCCACATACGGATGTCCTGTGCATCCCCATCGCCATTCAATCGACATGTTGTCCGATTAACAGTGTGATTATTGGATTCCAAGTGCCGCACGCTCATCGCAGTACCCCAGCCATATCAAGGATGATCGGCGCGCTCACCGCAGCCATCGCCAGCCAGTCGAAGGCACCCATGTGAATCCGTGTGCGCGAGGTATGCGCCCCCTCACGTCCCAACCCCTTGGTCAGGGCGGCCACGGACAGGTCCTGAGCCACGGTCGTGGCGTTCATGAGCAGCGGGATGAGAATGTATTCCAACGACTGCGCCGGATGCCTCAACAGCCCCCAGCCGCCCGCCGCGATGCCGCGCAGGGCCATCGCATTGCGGATCTGACGGTAGTCCTCTGCGATGGTGGGGAAGAACCGGATCACCACCACACAGGGGATTACCACGGTCTCGGGCGCATGCATGCGCCGCATCGAGCAGATGAACTCGCTGGCCGACGTGGTGGTGAACGCGTAGGCGCCGGTGATGAAGCAGGGCAGCATCATCGCCAGACCCACGGCCAGCGCCGAAACCACATGCAGCCATGGCAGGCCGAGCGCGTCCGGGTCGAGTAGGCCCAGCGCCGTGAACACGGCATAGGTGATGGCGAAATTGAGCGTCGTCTTCCATCGTCCGGCCGCCGCCAGCGGGATGAGGAACAGGACGACCATGACGATCTGCGTGGTCAGCGCCACATGGAAGAACAGCATGAGATTGGCCGCGAGCAGCAGGAACAGCTTCGTGCGCGGGTCGAGCGTGGGCCGGCCGGCGCGGATGTGATTGCCGCGGTCGTTTCGTCCGGTCCGGACGGCATATGCGAACGCCCCCGTCGCCGGTGTTCCCGACGGCCGTGAGGCGTTCGCTGAGGCATTGCTAGGGTCGGGCCGCATCAGACGATGCCGGCCTTGACGAAGTGCTTCCTGAGCATCTTCTGTCCGAACCAGCCGCCGAGGGCCGCGCAGACCAGGATCGCGCCCATCGCCAGGAAGAACGAGCCGGTGTTGATGTTGGCGAAGACGCCATCGATGTATGCCGCGTCCTTGCCGCGCGCCTGAAGGCTCGCCACGTAGGCGTCCTTCATGAACCACAGCGGCAGGATCGGGCCGGTCAGGCCGTAGGAGAAGACCACGTAGCTGACGAGCAGCAGCGCCTTGCTTTTGTACTTGCCGGCGCGCGCGATGAAGTCGGCGGCCACGGGGAAGACGATGCTGGCGATGAACGAGAGCACAAAATGACCGGAAACGAACAGGAACAGGCCGACCACCAGTCCCATGACGGTGATGCCGCCGAACTTGCCGAGACGGGCCGCGAGCAGCATGTACACGCAGCCGGAGATCAGCGCGGCCACGGCCGGTAGGAAGATCGAGCCGAATCCGCCCATGACGAGGGTGCTCACGAGCGTGGCGATGCACACCATCACGAAGTACAGCGCCGCGAACACGCCGATGGTGATGAGGTCGGAGACCTGGAGCTTGCCGGCTTCCGCCGCGGGCTGCGGCGTGGACTGCACGGTCTGGTTCGGGGTTTCTGCAGGCGTATTCGGTGAGGTCACGATGGTTCCGTTTCGTATGAGTTCGCGTGGATGTTCGTATGAATGGATAATGGTCCTCTCGCCAATGTATCGGTGATTCGGGGGAAAGGCAATACCCAATTTTCCACGGGGCGCTTTCGGCCTGTCGCGCCGGATAGGGCTGTCAGGATGAGCTGGGCTTGCGCAGGTCGATGTGAATCGGACGGGGCATGTCCCTCGTCGTGCACGGTGCGTCACGGCTTCTGCGGCGTATCACGCTGCACGCGCACGACCATGCACGACTACGTAAGGACCATGTAGGACCACGCAGGAAGACCCGTCGTGCCGCTTTCAGAACAGGATCGCGGCGCGGAATCGGCCATCCTCGGTTCGTCCTAGTTCCAGTGCGGCGCCCATCGCCTTGCACGCGGCGTCCGCGATGGACAGGCCCAGCCCCACGCCGGGCACGGCGCTGATGCGCGAGTTGGTGCCGCGATGGAACGGTTGCATGAGGTCGTCCAGATCGTCCGGCAGCGTTTCGTCGGTGGTGTTCGTCACGGTCAGGGTGATGGCTCCGCCGTGGGCCGTCGTGGCAGGCACGGTGTCGCCCTCCGCTGCCTCGCCGCCGGTCGTCGCCTTCCCGTTCCCGTCGTCATCCGTGCCGGCATCCGCATCGATGGCGATCTCGATCGAGCCGTCCTGCACGTTGTGCACCGCGGCGTTGCGGATCAGATTGCCCACCGCTAGCGCCAGCAACGACGGATTGACGGGCACCGCAATGGGACCGGCGGATGCGTCCGGGCGATCGACCTGCACGGTGAGGCTGTGCTCCCGCACGTCCGCGCCGATATCCTCGAGTGCGGCGTCCACGCAATCGTTCAGGTTCGCGGCGGCGGTGCCGTCCGTTATGGTGCGGTCTGTCATGGTGCCGTCCGTCACAATGCCGTCCGTTATGGCGCGGTCGCCGATGAGGCTGAGGCTGCTGCCATGATTGCCGCCGTCGCCGGTACCATCTCCTGTGCCGCCGAACGCGCCGCTCTGGATGCGCGACAGCGTCAGCAACGCCTGTACCAAGGCCGCGCCGCGTCGGTTCGCGGCGAGCGCCCGGCGCACGGACGGCTCCACGTCCTTGGGGAAACGGCCTTGGGCGAGCGGCGCGTCGAGATTCGTCTCCACGGCGGCGATCGGTGTGCGCAGTTCATGCGAGGCGTTGGACACGAACCGTCGTTCGGCCTCGGAGGATGCCTGTACGCGGTCGAGCATGCCGTTGATCGAATCCACGAGCCGGTCGATGTCGTCATGGCCGTGCTTCACGTCGAGCCGCGCGCTCAGGTCGTCCGGCTGCAGTGCGGCCACCTGACGGTCCACGGCGGTCACGCGCTGGGAGAGCACCGTGCCGATGAACCATGCCGCCCCGACCGCGATCAGGCCGAACAGGGCGAGCATCACGATGGACACCGTGCGCATCATGCCGGTCAGGGAGTCGGTGACTGCGTTCGCCGTGCTGATGATCACGCCGTTGCTCCGATCGAGGATGAGCGGCTTGTCCTGGGAGGCGCCGGATTCGACGTCGTCCCATTCCTGCGTGTTCGCCGGGGAGTACAGCGTCGCCCCCTCAAGGTTGCCGCGCGTGCCCGAGTAGCAGGCCATGGGGATGTCGCCCGTCGGGGCGGCGTCCGAATACTCCTTGCCCGTGGAGACGGAGACGCTGCCGTCGTAGTTCATGCACAGCGACATCATCTCGTTCTGTCTTGCGGCGGTGCGGGTCACGATGATGTTCTGCGCGACGATCAACGCCGTCATCATTACGATGATTGTCAGCGCGACGGCCAAGGTCACCTTCGCGCGGAACGATGAGGGACGCAGACGGCGGGCCAGAACGGCGAGACGGTTGAGCAAGGGGCGCAGCCCCCGCAAACGGCCGTCCGCAGGGGAAGTCGGGGAAAACGGTGTCATGACAGCCGGTATCCTTCCCCTCGCGTGGATTCGATGGCGTCGCGGTCGCCCAGCTTGCGGCGCAGCGAATAGATGGTGGTCTTGATCACATCCGCCGGTTCGGCGGCGGTCGCATCGTCCCAGACCGTCTCGTACAGTTCCTGCACGCTCACGTACCCGCCGTCTGCGCGCATCAGTTCGAGCAGCACGCCGTACTCCTTGGGCGTGAGTTTGACGAGCGTGCGGCCATGATTGCGGAAGACCAGCCGGCGCGTGGTGTCGAGCGTCAGATCCCCGTGCGTCATGACCGCGGCCGTGGCGTCGGCCCGTCCGGCGCGACGCTGCAACGCGCGGATGCGGGCCAACAATTCCGGATAGGCGAACGGCTTGGTCAGATAATCGTCCGCGCCGAGGTCGAGCCCGCTCACCCGGTCGCTCACCTCGGCGGCGGCCGTGAGCATGATCACCGCCACGGGCAGCCGGTTCGCGGCGATCGTGGCCATCACCGCGTCGCCCGAAAGCACCGGCAGATCACGGTCCAGGAGCACGATGTCGATGGTTTGCTCGGCGAGGGCCTGCAACGCCTCGGTGCCGGTCGTGGCCATGCTCGTCGCGTACCCCTCGTAGCGCAGCGCGTCATCCAACGCGGCCGCCAGCTCACGGTCGTCCTCGACGATGAGAATCCTCATGATCCCGCCCTTTCCGCATGGTTCCGCCGGGCGAACCCGGCCGGAACCAATCACGTCCATTATCCATCCGCCGTTATGCATCCATCGTTGCGGCACCACGGTAAGGCGAAAGTAAGGGATTTTCCCACCATCGCGCCACCGGTCCGGAGGTGTCATGGAAGCGACG
This sequence comes from Bifidobacterium sp. UTBIF-78, assembly GCF_006408945.1. Classification (NCBI taxonomy): domain Bacteria; kingdom Bacillati; phylum Actinomycetota; class Actinomycetes; order Bifidobacteriales; family Bifidobacteriaceae; genus Bifidobacterium; species Bifidobacterium sp. UTBIF-78. Next base: position 50,972 of record NZ_JFAO01000026.1, on the reverse strand, counting down.
CCGCGATGATGCCGGATGCCGCAAGGTATGCGACATCCGCGTCCGGCGCGTGGAACAGGAAGCGAGGGAGCAACCGATGAACACGGGGAACAGGTTCGCGAGCAATAACGCGACGGCCGACGAGTCACAGGTTTCGGCAGCCGGCCGCTACTGCCGGGGCGCCCGGCCTTTCAGGACACTGCTGACGACCGCCGCAGCCGTGACCTGCCTGATCGGGCTTGCCGGCTGCTCGGCCACCAGCGCCGGAGACGGCGGAACCGGCGGCCCGACGCCCGGGACCGACGTATCGGCCCAAGCGGGCACGTCATCGGACGGCACGGACGCCGACCCTGCCGCGAACCTCACCACGGCCGAACTGGAGACGATCGCCAAACGATTCACGGCCTGCCTGGTGGAGAAGGGCTTCGACGCGAAGGTGGTCGAAAGCAGTGCGCTGGCACCCAGCGGCTCTTCGGATCCGGCCCCCAAAACCACCGTGGTGGTGCGACGGCTCGGCGCGGACGGCACCCCCATCATCCCCGGGCCCGGCATGCAGATCAGCGGCGACTCCGACCCGCTCTACCCGGACGTGATATACACCATCGTCTCCCAGCAGGAGGGAGCCTGGGTGGGGTTCCGGAATTCCCAGGCGCTCGCCGGCTCGATCTACGCGGACAAGCAGGCCGACTATGCCGCCTGCGAACAGGCGAACCCGGACTTCGCGCAGCCGAACTATGCGAAGTCCGGCAGCACGGCCGGCGGATCACCCGGTGGCACGACGGACTCCGACGCGCAGCAGATTCTGATCGATTTCGCCCGCCAGGCCCGCGCGGACGGATTCAGCTGGATGGCCGACCCCTCGCCGGGCGAGGACAAGATCGTGGAGATCCCCTCGGACGTCTCCTATCAGGAGCTGCGACGCTTCTTCGACACCTATTCGGGCGACAAGTGGCCCACCCATGACGGCATCCCATTCGGCGTCGGCTGCACCGGCGAATGCGAGGCCTACCAACGCATCAGCGACGAACGATCATCGTGACCGATGGCTTTGCGGGGCGTGACGGGCCGGGCTCCTCCGCAGGGCTTCCCGGCGCCTGCCGCATGCGGCGGGCCCACGGCGAATCGATGACAGGCCGACGGCGCGCCAACGTCGGATCGACGTAAGCCGAAGGTAAGGCAATCGCCCACCGACACGCCACCGGTCGGACGGTTGGATGGACAACGACGGCAACGGGCCGGACAACAGCCCGCACCCGCAACCCGTACCTACACGTACCTACAGCCCGAGAAGGAACCCACCATGCGCACTGCAATCGTTGTGCCGACCAGCCTGGACGACAACCGTACGAACAACCCATCACCAAGCGGCCGCCCGCCCCAGTCCGCCGGCCGCCCAAGCGCCCACGCAATCCGCCGTACGCTGGCCCTGACCCTCGCGTCCGGCCTGTGCATGGCCGCGCTCGCCGGCTGCTCCTCGCCATTCGCCGCAAACGGCGGCGACGATACGGGCGTCACCGGTATCGATGCGTCCGCGAACGGCGGCGGCGATGCGGCCGATGCCCTCCCCACCGATGCGACCGCCAAACGATTCCTCTCCTGCCTGACCGGCAAAGGCTTCGAGGCGCAGGCGACCGCGGCCCCCGGCATACCGGATGCGGAAGGCAAGGCGAAGGCGGCGACCTCCAAGAACATGGTCATGCTGCGCATGATCGACGCAAGCGGGCAGCCGGTCGCGTCCGGTGACGGCGGCACGAGCGTGAGCGCCGGCGCCGACACCCAGTCGTTGTACGCGAACGCCATGCTCACCTCCATCGACTATGGCACCGTATGGGTGGCGTTCAAGGACGCCACGGCGCTCGCCGGCTCGCCCTACGAGTCGAAGCAGCAGGAGTACGCTGATTGCGAGGCGAAGAACCCGGACTTCACGCAGCCGGCTCAGGATCTCGCCGCAGGCACGCCCACCTACTCCGAGGAGGAGAGGCAGGCGGCGCTCGACTACGCCCGGAAGGCACGCGCCAAAGGCTTCGGCTGGGTCGCCGACCCGACCGGCGACGAGCCGACGACGATACTCATCCCCAAGACGGTTGGCGAGGAGGAACTGCGCCGCTTCCTCAAGGAATGCCCCGTCGGCGACGCACACATCGCCTTCGGCTTCGACGGCACGACCGAGGAATTCGGCTACGACTACATGAAGGTGCTGGACGAGGCAACCGGCGCGGTCTCGTGACGGCGCGCGCTGTGCCGTCATGGGAAGCGCGATGCCGATGCGATACGCGTCCGATGCATACGACCCCTACCCATGCAACCCCATACCCATACGAATCCCGTATGAATTCGATATCAGCGCAATGACAGTGAAGGAGCCACGACCATGACACGGACGGAAGCACGGCGGTTCTTCAAACGGCGCCGGACGATCGCGATCGTCATCGTGCTGGTCGCGGTGGTCGCACTGGCCGTGACGGCCGCGACCATGAGACCGTGGACGCTCATCGGCCGGATGACGGCGAGCGGGCAGTTGGCTGGGCAATCGGCCGGGGCCGCGCAGGCATCCACCCGGTCGTCCGCGCGGAAGGTCGATGTGACCACGCTGCGCGCCCAGCCGGTCACCTCGGGCGTCCTCAACGCCGAGACCCGGCTCGGCGCCACCCTGACATACGACACGGCATCCGACTTCGCCGAGGCGACCGGCGTCATCACCCAGCTGCCGGTGGCCGGCAAGCAGATCGGCACCGGCGAACAGGTGTACGAGATGGACGGCGTGCCCGTGGTGCTCTTCCACGGCGAGCGCCCGTTCTGGCGCACGCTCGACACCGGCGCCACGGACGGGCCGGACGTGGCCCAATTGGAGCAGAACCTCGCCGAACTCGGCTACTTCTGGGGCGCGCCGGACAATCATTTCGACGGATACACCAAGGAGGCGGTCCGCCAATGGCAGCGGTGGTCGCTCGGCCTCGACGGGGACGTCGCCAGCGGCGTCTTCCAGCCGTCCAGCGTGGCCGTGGCCCCTGCGGCACCCATCCGCATCAAGACCGTGGCCGCCAAACTGGGGCAGACCAATGTGAGTCCGGCCACCTATACGGGCGTCACCCTGCACGCGCAGGCCACGATCACCACCGGACAAGCCGCCACGTTCAAGGCCGGCGACAAGGCGAAGGTCGTCCTGCCGGACAACACCACCCTCGACACCACGCTCACCACGGTTGACCAGGGCGGCCAGTCCTCCGGCGCGTCCACCGGACCATCCTCCGGCCAGTCCACCGGCAAGGACGGGCAGGCCACCCAGCCTTCGGTGCGCATCGACTTCCCCGACCAGACGCAGGTGGCGAAATTCGGGCCCACGGCCGTCCAGATCATCGTGCCGAATGCCGACGCCTCGAATGAGGAGACGCTCATCGTACCGGTCACCGCGCTCATCGCCTCCGCCGGCGACACGTACGCGGTCGAGGTAATCCGGGGCAACGCGCTCGAACGGGTGACGGTCGAGATCGGGCTGGTGGCCAACGCGCAGGTGCAGATCCTCAAGGCCGATGGCCTGAAGGTCGGAGACAGGGTGGTGATCTCGTGATGTACGCCGATCCCGATTCCGACCGGAGCGGGGACGCGGGGTGTCCTCCGTTGCTGACGTTGCGGCATGTGACCAAGGCGTTCGTCGGCAAGGACGGCTCGCCGCTGGAAATCCTGCACGACACGTCGCTGGCGATCGGCCGCGACGAACGGATCGCCATCGTGGGCCCGTCCGGCTCGGGCAAATCGACGCTGCTGTCACTGCTCGGCACGCTCGACATGCCCACCTCCGGCACGGTCGCCTACGACGGTGTGGACGTGGCCTCCATGGGGGAGCGGCGTCGCAGCGCGTTGCGCGCCGAACGCATCGGCTTCGTGTTCCAGCAGTTCCATCTCATCGCCACCGTCTCCGCCTTGGAGAACGTGATGACCGGCCTGCAGTACACCGCATTGCCGCGCAGGGAGCGGCGCCGTCAGGCCGTCGAGGCGCTGGAGCGCGTGGGACTCGGCGAGCGCATGCACCACAGGCCCTCGCAACTGTCCGGCGGCGAGCAGCAGCGCGTGGCTATTGCCCGCGCACTGGCCAAACGGCCGGACATCATCTTCGCCGACGAGCCGACCGGCGCGCTCGACACCGCCACCGGGCACGCGATCGTCGCCCTGCTGCTCGACGCAGCCGCCTCGGGGGCGTCTCTGGTGGTCGTCACGCACGACCCGAACGTGGCCGCGCGATTCCCCCGACGGCTCCACATCCAGGACGGCGTGGTCACGGAAACGGTCACGGAGGTGGTCACATGAGCGGGCCGGACCATCGCATGGAACAGTCTGCGGGCATGCCGGCCGATGCGCGCAGGGCGACGGCAGCGCGCAAGCCGCTCGGCGCGCGCGTCCTCGACCTGCTGCGCACGGCGTGGATCGGGGCGACGGGCCGCGTCTCACGCACGATCTTGGCATCCTTGGGCATCGCGCTGGGAGTCGCCGCCTATGTGGCGCTCTCCGGCATCGCCGCCTCCAATCAGGCGGCCTTGCTCGCCCGGCTCGACGCGCTCGGCGCGAACCTGCAGGTCGTCACCCCCGGTCAGGATTCCAGCGGACAGCCCGTGCCGCTGCCCGAATACGCGCCCGAAACCATCGCCCGGCAGCGCGCCGTCGAACGGGTGGGCGTGTTCCTCACCGCGCCGGATGGGGCGCAGGTGTTCAAAAACGAGCTCGTGCCCTCCACCAACGGCAACGCCATCGCCGTGGCGGTCATGCGCCCAGGCGCGCTCGATGCGGTCGGTGTCGGCATCGCCCAGGGCCGTGGCATCGACCGGAACAACGAGCAGCTGCCGGTCGCGGTGCTCGGTTCCGAGGCAGCCTACCGGCTCGGCGTCAACGAGCCGGGCGACCGCGTGCTCATCGACAACAACTGGTACGGGGTCATCGGCATCCTCGAGGCCGCGCCGCAGGCGCAGGACATCGACTCGTCGGTCCTCATCGGCGCCGACTACGCGCTCGCGCACTATGCGGACCAAGCCGACGTCATCGGCCGAATCAGCCGGATCTACGTGCGCACCCGCCCCGGCGACGCGGAGGCGTTGCGGCGCATGATCGCCCACGCGGCCAACCTCTCCGGCGGCAACGTGTCCGTGACCGCGTCGGCCAACCTGTCCGAAGCGCGCAACACCACCAACGACTCGCTGACCGCGCTCGGCCTCATGATCGGCGCGATCGCTCTGGCGGTGGGCGGCATGAGCATCGCCAACATGATGATCGTCACCGTGATGGAGCGACGCGGCGAAATCGGCCTGAGACGCGCGCTGGGCGCCACACGCGGGTCGATCCGCATGCAGTTCGTCACCGAGGCGGCGATGCTGTCGGCCATCGGCGGGCTGGTCGGTGTGGCGGTCGGCGCGGGCACGGCCATAGGCGTGGCCTCCGGCACCGGCCAGCCGCCCGCCCTCGACTGGACCGGCCTGCCGCTCGCATGGGCCGCCGCCGTCCTGGTCGGCATCCTTGCCGGCCTCTACCCGGCCTCCCGCGCCGCACGGCTCACCCCCACCGAAGCCCTGCGCGGGGAATAGGCGCGGACGGGGCGGCTGTGGGGAGATCGACGTTCGCTAGGAGACACTCCCTCCCGTGCATGTGCTAGCGTCGATACGTTGCGATCGGCGGGACGATAAGGAGATGCATGGGCGACATCAGGCGTGAGATGGAACGTCTGCGGCCGGTCTACGAGACCGGAGTGCTCCGGTTGCTGCTACGTCAGAACGCGATGCTCTACGTGGCGCTGCTGCGCGCCGCCTTCGACCCGCTGACCGGCGAACTGCCGCGTGAGACCGTGGAGGAGCGTTTCGCGCACAGCCTCGAACTGCTGGAACGGAACGGCGACTACGTGCTGCGCGACGACTCGTACGGCGAGGCCGCCCACCGCATCCTCGTGGACCTGAGCCGGGAGGGCGAAGGCGACTACGCATGGCTCGCCAACTCGCATGACGCCGCATCCCACCGGTTCCTCTACCGGCTCACCGCCCGCGCCCATCGCGCCATCGAGGCGCTGGGACGTCTGGAGGACGAATCCCGCACGCTGTCGGGCGCGCAGGCCAATTCGATCATCATGGAGATCGAGCATGCGCGCATGCAGCTGACCGCCGACCCGGGCGAGCGGGTCAAGCTCCTCAACGAGGAGATCAAGGAACGCCGCCACGAGATCAAACGCATCCAACAGGGCCAACAGCACGCCGCGCTGAGCGAGGCGCAGGTCCACGACGTCATCGCCGTGATCCACAACACGTTGCGCGGCGTACCCATCGATCTGCGCGAACTCGTGCTCACCGAACGGGACAACGGCGATGCGCTGCGCCGTCGCATGCAGGCCAGCGACATGAGCGTGGACGAGATCCTTACCGCCTACCACGACGAATACCGGCGTCTGTTCCACGAATCGGATTCCGGCCGACGCTTCGAGGACGCCTTCCAGGTGATCATCACCGACGAGGGCCGGAAGCAGATCGACGACGCGCTGCGCGACATCGCACGCACCCCGTATCTGGCCGGCGAGTCGAGCGCGCTGCTTGACCAGATCCGTGACGAACTCGCCCGCATCTACGTAGGCCTCGAATCGGTGCGCAGCCAGATGCGCGTCTCCGACGAGGCCGTCAGCCGACTCGTGCGCCAGCAGACCGACACACGCTACCGCACGATGCTCGGCACCCTCAACCGGCTGTTCGTACGACTCAACGCCGACGCGCGGGAGCACCCGTCGGACGCCGCCCGCCCGTACCCGACCGGCAGCGCGGGCGCGCAGTTCGCCGCCCTGCCCACCCGTCCGGCGCGCACGATGGCTCGGGCCGCCACTCCGGGGCTCGCCGATGAGACTTCCCTCGACGCCCCGGACGTCGCGCCCATCGATCTCAAGGCCCTGATCAGCGGCGGTGGCCCCCGCGTCAGGCGCATGGCTGGACTCATCCGACGCAATCCGGTGATGTTCGAGGACGGGCGTATCGACGTGGTCTCCAGCTTCAACCGTCTGCCCGAGCGCGAACGCCGTGAAAGCGAGATCGTCGGCCTGCTCGGCGCCATCCAAGGCGCCGGCGGACTGCTCGACGGAGCGGATGGCGGCATGCGTGGCAACCGGGGCGATGACGTCAACGGCGTGATTTGGCACTGCATCTCGCTCGACGGCAGCCCCAGGGACTGGGTCACGCGCCCGGTGGCCGTCGACCGCGACGAACTGGATGCGATGGCGAGGTAAGGATGAGCGTGGAAACGGGAACGATGAACAACAGGGAAGATATGGACGATACGAACGACATGGCCCAGCATCCCGGCGAGAACGGCGAGCGGCTCAAGGCCTCCGGGGCATACGGGTCGAACGAACCGCATGATACGGACGCCTCATACGCGTCATACGCGACGGACGAGCCACACGATGCGGACACCGGCGACGCCGAAGGCGCGGTCAACCCATACGCCCTGTTCGAGGGCGACAGCGGCGACATGACCGCCGACGCACGCCGGGCCGCAATCGCGCTCAAACGCGAGCGCTACATCTCCGGCGACCTCTACGACACCGTGCTCGACAACCGGGCCGCCGTGGTCCGTTCGCTCAACAACGACCTGCTCGAACTCGTGGTCAACGAACGCTACCGCATCATGATCGCCATGCCCGTGGCCGACTCCGACGTCACGCTGCGCGCGTTGAAGACCCGCACGAGTCTCAAACGCGAGGAGGCGGCGCTGCTCGCCTTCCTGCGCATCCGCGTGCTCGAATACGAGAACGCGCACGAGGGGCAGGACGACTGGCTGGTCAGCTTCGAGGAGATCAGGGCGGCGCTCGCCACCGGCACCGGCTACCTCGCCTCCCGCAACGACGAGGAGGGCGTGCTCAAACAGGTGGGTGCCGTGGTCTCCGCGATGTGCACCTACGGGTATCTCGACCATCTGGCCGAGGACGAGACGATGTACCGCATCACGCCGCTCGTGCCGGTGGTGCTCGACCGCGAGCTGGCCGACGTGTGGCTGGACGCGGCCGACGCCGCGGTGCGGGACGAGGATGGACGGGATGGCATCGGTGATGGTCCCGACGGACATGATGCCGGCGGAGCGGCCGCGGGCCGGTCCGCGGCCGATGCGGCGACGAATGGCACGGATACCAACGACGGCGATGCGATCGACGAACGCCGATACGCCGAGCCGCTCTTCGGCGACGTAACGGACGAGTCCGACGACGGGAACGCCGCCGACGCCGGCGACGCGGCGGGCGAAACGGAAGGGGAGTGACATGGCCAAGGACCTGCAGATGATCGCCGACCGGTGGATGATGGAAAGCCGCCAGCTGGTCAACTGGGGATCGTACGAGGGCTACCACGAGTTCCGCCCGTCCATGGACCGCGACTTGCCGGTGACGCTGCTCGCCGGCGCCAGCGAATCCGGCAAATCCACGCTGGTGGACGCGCAGATTTCGCTGCTGTACCCGACCGGCACCCCGTTCAACAAGGCGTCGAACTCGGGCCGTTCGGAGCGCAGCGACTACACGTACCTGCTCGGCATGGTCGGCGTGGGCAACACCGGCGACGGCGACCGGCCGATCTACCTGCGCGGCCGCGACCGCGCAACCGGCGCGCCGCAGGCCGTCTGGGGCGCGATCGTGGACACCTACCGCAACGCGACCGATGGCGCGACCCTGTCGTGCGGCAAGTTCCTGTACCTCATGCCCGGCGACGAGAAGAACGCCGTACGCCGCCAGTACGCGGTCTGGGACCAGCGGATCGACCCGCGCGTCATGGACCGCTACCGCGACGCGCCGTTCACGCCGACGCAGCTCAAGGCCGCATACCCGCAATGCCTCACGTTCCCCAGCGCCGAGGCGTTCCACGAGCACATCTGGGCCGTCATGGGCCTGAGCGCCGAAGCATGCCGTCTGCTCGCCAAAATCCAGTCCGCGGACGCGCCCTCCCGGCTCGACGACATCTTCAAGCAGGGCGTGCTCGGCGTGCCGGAGGCCCTCGAACTGGCCCGCACCACCATCGAGGACTACGAACGCTACGACCAGAACTTCCACGCCATGGAGGAGAAGACCCGCCGGATGAACGCCCTGCGCGGCATCCGCGAGGCTTATGACGCATGGGCCGAGGCGCGTGGCAAGGCGCTCGCCTTCGACCCGGTCAGACCGGCCGACGGCGCGGTGCCTCAGACCTTGCGCGACTGGGCGACGGCCCGTATGGCCGAGGAGGTGGCCAAGCAGCTGCCGATTGACCGCGCCGAACAGGGGGACCGGGATGGCGAGGCCAAGTCCGCCCGCCGCCGCGCCGAAAGTCTGCGGTCCCGCCTCGACCTGATCCGTGCCCAGATGCAGGGATTGGATGGCGGGAACCTGACCCGCCTCGACATGGAACTCGAGCAGGCCCGCAGGACCCTGGACGACGTCGAAGCCACCCGCACGCGCATCGAACAGACGTTCGCATCCATCGGGGAGCAGCTGCCCGACACCGAAGAGGCGTGGAACGAACGACGCCTGGACGCCGTGAACTTCAAACGCGGATACGACGAGCACGCCGAGGCATGCGAGGAATCCCTCACCGCGGCCATCAACGCCCGCGCCGACGCCCGTACGGCGATCGAACGGGCCCGGCGCGACTTCGACCGGCAACAATCCCAGCGCACCCGCATCTCCCAGCAGATGGACGAGACCCGGGCCATGCTCTGCCGCGCCACCGGACTGACCGCAGCCGAACTGCCCTACGTCGCCGAACTCATGGATGTGCGCGAGGATCAGGAACGCTGGCGTCTGGCCATGAACGTGGCCTACGCGCCCATCGCCCAGACCATTCTGGTGGACAAGCGCCACGAGCGGGGCTTCGCCGCCAAGGTCAGCACCATCGACCCGCATGCGATGACCCGCCGCACCTGGCAGTTCATCGACACCGCGCATGACTACGAGGCGGACGGCCGCGCGCGCACCGGAGCCGACGGTGCGGGGGACAACGGAAACGGGCATGCCGCATCCGATGATGAGGATTGGCTGTCCGGCAAACTGCGTTACCGCGAGGACTCGCCGTTCATCGGATGGCTGCGCACGCAGACCCGCTCCGAACGGCTCGACGCCCGGTGCGTCGACGCCATCGACGACACGGACCGCGACACCCGTCAGGTGCAGGCGGACGGACAGATCAAATCCGGCTCGCGCGGACAGCACGGCATCAAGGACCGCGCGCAGGTCATCGGATTCGCCAACGAGTCCTACCTCGACGCGCTCAACCGACGCATCAAGGACGCGCAGGCGGCCCTTCAGGAGGCGGAACGCGACTACACGGCCGCCAAGACGCAGTCCGACAACCTGCATCGCGGACTCGAACTGGCCAACCAGCTCGCCTACACCTCATGGGAACGCATCGACGTGGTCGGCGCACGCAAGGCCATCGAGGACACGCAGAACGCCATCGACGCCATCGTCAAGGACCCCAAGCTCGCCGAACTCACCCGGCAACGTGACGAGCTGAACGACGAGCTCGACCGAATCGAACGCCGCCGCATCGAGGCGGAACGTGACGCCGCCTTCGCCGGACAGGCCGTGGACGCGGCCGTGCTGTGGCTGCGCGACCATACGGGCGCGAACGCAGACACAGCCGCAGGGTCAGGCACAGGCGTGGGCAAGGCCGAGCGCGCCGACGCCCTGCCCGAGGACGTCCTCACCGCGCTCGCGGAATCGTACGAGAACAAGTTCTCCGGCATGACGGATGCGGCGATTCGTGCCCATATGATCATCGGCGCGGGTGCGGCGACGAGCACGGGTGCGAACATGGGCGCGGGCGAGAGCGCGCCAGGTTCCATAACGCCGCAGACGAGTTTCACGGACCGGGTCATCACGGGAATCGGCAAGGACGTGGCGGCGCACGTCGCCCTGCTGGAGAGCCAGGCCGACGCCAAGCGCGCCGCCGTCGAATCGCGCATGGGCACCTACGTCGGCCTGTATGCGGCCGATGACGACGCGCTGACCGCCAGCGTGGCGGACTACCGGTACTATCTCGACGAGCTCGACAGCCTGACGCGGCTGTCCGCCGTCGCGGCCACGGACGCCGAATACCGGCGGTGCCTCGACCAGCTGCTGATGAGCCTGCTGACCATCAAACGCGCCATCGACACGGACGCCGGCGACATCCTCGACCAGCTCGACCGCATCAACGCGATGCTGGACGGGCAGACCTTCGGCCCGCGGCACGGCAGTCTGTCGCTGCATGCGGACGTGCGCCGTCCGGACCGTGCCTTCGCGGCCGGGTTGCAGCGCGCCATCCGCCTGCTCAACGACTGGAAGGGCGGAGGCGACGGCCGGCAGGGCGATATCGGGGAATCCCGCCGGACGTTCGCCGCGTGCGCCCCGATCATCGAACTGCTGCGCCGCGAACTCGCCCAGGTCAAGGACGTCAACGGCATCCGCAGCTACGGCGCGCGCAACCTCGATCCGCGCTGCCGCTCCTCGTTCTACGCCGTCGTACATCACGAGGACGGGCCGGACGAACGCATCACCTCCACCGGCGGGCGTTCGGGCGGCGCCCTGCAGGAGCTCACCTCGTTCGTCTACGGCGCGGCGCTCATCTACCTGCTCGGCGGCGGCATGGAGAACCGTCTCAAGCCCAGCTACACCACGCTGTTCCTCGACGAGGCGCTCATCAAGGCCGACGGCCGCTACACGCAACGCGCGTTGAGCGTGCTGCCGCGACTCGGCTTCCAGGTGATCGTCTCCGCCCCCGAAAGCAAGACCGGCGAGATCCTCGAGGTCTCCACCAAGGCCTACGTGACCCGCAAGGACCCCGACACCGGGCTGACCTCGCTCGCCGAAGCCACATGGGGCGACTACGCCGACGCCTTGGAGGAGCGCGTCGACGACTGATCGGTTGATTGTCCAACGGATGTGGGGTGATGGAGACCATGGCCAGAGCAGCAACGAACGCACCGGTGACGGTGGTGCCGGGCGGGGACGCCTATCTCAACGGGGAACGCGTTAAGGAACTGTGCGCCGCGGCGCTCAAGGCCCGGCCCGACGCGGAACTCATCGAACTGGACGCCACCACGGCGGACCGGTACGCCTTCGACGAAGCGGTCAGCCCCTCGCTGCTCGCGGACGTGGCCGTGGTCAAGCTCACGAACCTGCAGAACGCGGACGACCGGCTCGCCGAGGCGCTGGTGGACTACACCAAGGAGGCGCTGAAGGATCCCGCTGGCTCCAGCGTGGTGGTCTGCCAGCATGAGGGCGGCGTGAAGGGCAAGCGCGTCCTCGACCAGCTCGTCAAGGCGGGCGCCCGCAAGGAGGAGGTGCCCGACCTCAAGAAGCCGGATGCCCAGCTCAACTTCGTCATCGCCCAGTTCGAAAGGCGCGGCCGGCGCGTGGAGCCGTTGGCCGCCCAACAGCTCGTCTCCGTGCTGGGCGGCAGAACCGGCGAACTGGCCGCCATGTGCGAGCAACTGTGCTTCGACTTCGACGACGATCCCATCGGTCTGGACCGTGTGAACCAGTATCTGACGGCCAACCCGCAGGTCACCGGCTTCGCCGTGGCCGACAAGGCCGTGGAGGGGCGTACCGCCGAAGCCATCGTGATGATGCGCTCAGCCGTCGAGCAGGGCACGGACCCGATCGCGCTCATCGGCGCGCTTGCGATGAAGCTGCGCACCCTCGCCAAGGCGTCCGCGGTGAAGTCCGGCACGATCTCGCAGGCCGAGGCGAAGACGAATCCCTGGGTGCTGCGCAACGCGATGAGACAGCTCGGCGGATGGACTTCGCCGGGATTGTCCCACTGCATCCGCATGCTCGCCTGGGCGGATGAGCAGAGCAAGTCGAACGGCGGCGATCCGCTGTACGCGCTGGAACGCTGCATCGAGGACATCAGCCGCAAGGGGCGATGATGGCCGGCGGGCGGACGGTCGCTCCCGTGGCTGTCCGGGACGCCCCGAAACGGATGTGCCGGCGGGAATCGAACCGAATGGAACATCTGTTCGAAACGATGACGTGCCGCGGTGGTTTCACACCGGCGACGCGGCGGCATAGGACATGCATATGGCATGCCGGGATACATCGGAGCACATGACGCAACGGTCGGAAAGGAGTATGGAATATGAGCGAAACAACCACGGTGACGGTGCCGACCGGCGAGGACATGCAGGCGTTGGGGCGCCGCGTGGCGGGTCTGGTGCGTGGCGGCGACGTGCTGCTGCTGTCCGGTCCGCTGGGCGCCGGCAAGACCACGTTCGCGCAGGGCTTTGGCGTGGGTCTCGGCATCGGGGAGCCCATCGTCTCGCCGACCTTCACCATCGCCCGTGAGTTGGATGGCAGGTTCCCGGACGGCACGCCCGCGCATCTGGTGCATGTGGACGCCTACCGGCTCGGCGGCGCATCCTACGCGCCCGGTCAGGACGCGGTCGGCCGCCTGCTGGACGAGCTTGAATCGCTGGGATTGGACGAGGAGCTGGAGGACCCCGGCGAGCACACGGTGGTGCTCATGGAGTGGGGTGAGCAGATGGCCACGGCCCTGGCCCCCGAACGTCTCGAGATTCATATCGAGCGCCCGCTGGAGGCGGCCCGCGCGGTCGACGAGGACGGCGAACTGACCGGCGACGGCGACCGCATCGTGCGGTTCGTCCCGGTCGGCGCGCGCTGGGCGTCGTTCGCGCTGTAGCCGGCATTCGCCGGTCTCGGCCCTTGCCACAAGGGACCGGGAAGGGGCGGCGAGATGCACATCTCCTCGTTTCCCGTTGCATAGGGAATCAGGACACGAATCGGAGCGCATGCCGGAGCCGCTCCGAGGCTGCCCTGGTAGTACACTCGTAAGGGCTTTTTCCGGCCGGATATCCCGGCCGATGTTGTGAGGAGGATTGCATTGGGCACGCACCATACGCTGGTGATCGACACCTCGTTCGGTTCCACGGTCGGCGTCACGGGAGGGCACGAACCCATCGTCGAGACCGATTCGCGCACCCATGTGGAGAGGCTGCAGGGCAACATCGCCCGTGCGGTCTCGGAGGCGGGACTGAAGTCCGCCGACCTCGATGAAATCATCGTGGGCGTGGGGCCCGCGCCGTTCACCGGCCTGCGCGCCGGCATCGTGGCGGCCAAGGCGCTGGCCTTCGCCACGGGCGCCCGGCTCGTCGGACGCAACGTGCTCGAACCGCAGGCGCAGTGGAATCTCATCCGCCGGGCCAAGGCCGGCACGCTCGGCGATCCCAGGACGTTGCATGTGCTCACGCTCGCCGTGAACGACGCCCGCCGCAAGCAGCTGTATTTCGAACTGTGCCCGAGCCCGTTGGATAGGGGAGGCGTCGAAGGAATCGAAACCGCCGCAACCGTTGCGAACGCGGCCGATACGTCCTCAACCGGAAGAGTCTTGCCCGCCGATGCTCCGTCCGCCCCGCTCATCGCCATGGACATCGATTACCCGGCGTCGATCGTGGAGCGCGTGAACCATGCGGTGCATGCATACCGTCAGGCCGTCGAAGGCGACGTGGTGGTGGACGTCATCGGCCACGGCGCAGCAAAGTACGCCGACGTGCTGTCGGGCATCGCATCGGTCGGCGACATCGTCGACGAGTCCGTGCTCGATCAAGGCGCGCAGGGACTCGACATCTTCGCTGCGGATGCGGTCGTCGCAGCCGCCCGCAATCCGGGCGCCCCGGTCGAACCGCTGTATCTGCGGCGTCCGGACGCCGAGGTGCCGGCGCCGCTCAAGCATGTGCTGGGCCATGAAGGCGCGGAGCGGACGGCCTGATGATCAGGGGATTGGATGAACTTGGCCGTGAGCGTGCCATCGCCGCCATGCGGGCGCTGGAGGTCGAGCTGTTCGGCAACCACGCGTGGAGCGAGACATCGGTAAGGCAGGAACTGACCGCACCGGGGCGCGTTTACGTATTCGACGTGGCGGGCGGGTCGCCGGACGCGGTGGGCGTAGCGCAATCCCCGGCCGAGTCTTCGGCTGAAGTCTCGCCGGCTCCCATCGTCCGCGGATTCGCCGGATACTGGTACGACGGCGAGGACGCGGAGATCATGGACGTGGGCGTCGGCCGTGCCTACCAGCGTCGGGGCATCGCGAAGGCGTTGATGGGGGAGCTCATCGCACGGGCCAAAGCCCAGGGCGCGCGACGCATGCTGCTCGAGGTCAGCGTGGTCAACGAGCCGGCCATTGCCCTCTACCGGGGCTTCGGCTTCGAGCGCATCGGCCTGCGCAAACGGTACTACCAGCCGGAAGGCATCGACGCATACGTGATGGCGTTGGATCTGGAGCCGCGCGTGGTCGGCTTCCAGAGCGCCGTCGGCACGGCGGCGGATGCCGACGTCATCGATGGCGGCAACGTCAATCGCGGCAGCAATCACGACGGCGAACACGGCGACGACAAGGAACAGGAGCGGCAATCATGAGCGAACCGATCGTACTGGGCATCGAATCCACCTGCGATGAGACCGCGGCGGCCATTGTGCGCGGCCGCGAGCTGCTCTCCAACGTGGTGGCCTCCTCGATGGAGGAGCACGCGCGATACGGCGGCGTGATCCCCGAAATCGCCTCGCGCGCCCATGCCGAGGCATTCGTGCCATGCGTTTCCAAAGCGTTGGCTGACGCGAACATGACGCTCGCCGACGTGGACGCCATCGCCGTCTCCGCGGGCCCCGGCCTCGCCGGTTGCCTGGCCGTGGGGGTCTCCGGCGCCAAAGCGCTGGCGTGGGCCTCCGGCAAGCCGCTGTACGGCATCAACCATGTGATCGGGCATATCGCGGTCACGCAGCTGCAGTTCGGCGCGTTCCCGCCGGACACGCTCGCGTTGATCGTCTCGGGCGGCCACACGTCGCTGTTGCATGTGGAGGACATGCCTCGCAGGATCGGCGTGGTGGGCACCACGCTGGATGATGCGGCGGGCGAATGCTTCGACAAGGTGGCGCGACTGCTGGGCTTCCCGTACCCCGGTGGCCCGCACATCGACCGTCACGCCCAGCACGGCGACCCGCACGCCATCCGCGTGCCGCAGGGCCTCACGCAGGGCAAGGCCGGCGCCGCCCATCCGTACGACTTCAGCTTCTCCGGAGTCAAGACCGCCGTGGCCCGTTGGGTGGAAAGCGAGCAGGCCGAGGGGCATGAGATCCCCGTGGACGATGTGTGCGCGTCGCTGGCCGATTCCGTGGCCACCGTACTCGCCCGCAAGGCCATGCGCGGCTGCGAGCAGTACGGCTCGAACACGCTGATCGTGGGCGGTGGCTTCTCCGCCAACTCGCAGCTGCGCGCCAAGCTGCTGGAATACGGTGAGCGGCATGGCGTCGAGGTGCGCATCCCGCAGATCAAGCTGTGCACGGACAACGGCGCCATGGTCGCCATGCTCGGCGTGAACCTTGTCGAGGCCGGAGTCGCCCCCAGCGCCCCGGACTTCGCCATCGATTCCGCCATGCCGCTGACCAAGGTCAGTATGTGATCTGCACGTCTTATCCTCTGCCGCGAAAACGTGAGAAGAACCGATTTTCAATGCCTCGGGGCATTAGCCCAAGCGGATGACCCTCCGCAATCAGCGATCGAAATGGATATCCTCGCCGAATAGTCTCGTCCATGCATCGACGACCTCGTCGAAGCCTCTGATGAGCGCTGCTTGAATCAAGCGAATATGCTTGGCAGGGATTTTCCCATGATTATGGGCGAGAGTCACGGTCCGGTCCTCATGCAAGACAAATCGGGCCAAATCCCTCTGGCTTCCTCGCGCCACATGTACATGTACGCCATGCTCGCGATCCAAGGTACTGAAATAGATGCTGTATCCGGCGAGGAAGAACACCTCAGGCATTGGCATATTCCCTATCGATAGCGCGGAAATCGTCAATCATCGGCTTCATCTTGCCGAACCAATGATGCAGGAAGGACTCTCCCTCCTTACCGAATGTGGACGACAGGATGTTGCCCTGGTCATCCAATGTCGCGGTCCGGTCAAAGCCCAGTTCGGAGACGACCATCGTGTCGTCGTCCCACTGGGTTTTGATTCCGTCGATGATGAACACGTTCTCCTCAGGCATCTTCGTCTCCTTTCAGTGAGGGAATAGACACTTCCATGATAGGACCTGACAGTCCGTTTGTCGGGAAAACAAAAAGGCCTCGGATTCGTCCGAGGCCTTTTATCGAGCTCCTGCGGCTGGGCTTGAACCAGCGACCGTCCGATTAACAGTCGGATGCTCTGCCAACTGAGCTACGCAGGAATGCGTCTGTACACATCGCCAAGCGATGCGCACAAGATGAATATGTTATCCGCAATCCTTGGCAATGCAACTTGCAGGGACTCTCCGGCGTGTCGCAATGATTCGCACTCCGCGACCATCACGGCGACCAACGGGGTCTTCCGAAAACTCCTCCCGGGCGCCGCACCAACTGTCCACGGCTGCGACAACCTCAACCATCACGACCCGAGCGCCCGTCGCAGCGTCGAACCGATGCCTCCCTATGTTAGGCTCGCCGTAACGGCAGCGGCGCGGATGCCGCAGCACCGAACAACGGAGGAACATCATGGCGGACGCCACGATTTTCGATCAGTATCCGCTCGATCAATGGAAGGAACCGGGCCACCGCATCATGGACCGTTTCTCCCTAACGGGCAAGAAAGGATTCGTCACCGGCGGCGCCGGCGGTCTCGGCCGCAACGTGGCGGCGGCATGGGCCGAGGCGGGCGCCGACGTGGCCATCGTCGATCTGCCGCGTACCAAGGACGTGCTCGAACCATTGGCGAAGGAACTGTCCGAGCGCTATGGCACCAACGTCGTGCCCCTCTACTGCGACGTGTCCGACCGGGGACAGGTGGATGCGCTGAAGACGTCACTGATCGACGAGCTCGGCACCGTGGACGTCGCGTTCATCAACGCCGGTGTGAACGTGCCCGGCGACGATGCGGACGAGCCGTACGAGGTCTGGCAGAAAACCATCGACATCAATCTGACCGGCGCCTATCTGACGGCCCAGATCGCCCAGCACATCATGCGCGACCATGGCCACGGCGGCTCGCTGGTCTTCACGTCGTCCCTGTCGGCGCATAATGCGAACTTCATCGCCGGAGGCCCCTCGCCGGTGGCCGCCTACGGCGCGTCCAAGGCCGGCATCTACGAGTATGCGCGCTATCTTGCGGCCGCTTTGGCACCCTATGGCATCCGCTCGAACGCGATTTCGCCCGGATACGTGTGGTCCGGCATCTTCGAGGGGCGCATCGTGCCCGAGGCGCACGACCTGATGACCGCGCCGGTGCCGATGCACCGGTTCGGCACCAACGAGGAGATCGCCTCCGCGGTGCTGTTCCTCGCCAGCGACGCCTCCTCATACGTCACCGGCACCAACCTGCAGATCGACGGCGGCTATTCCGTGTACTAACGACGTATAACGACCACAGCACGTTCGTCGGACGCGAATGTGGATAACTCCGCAAGCTGGGACCACATGGCCGCGTTCGGCTGGACGGATGGGGCAAACGCCCTCCAAGGTGGTGTCGTACGGCGAAGACGCCGATGCGTAATCATCACCAAGGAGGGCACATGCGATACAACGGGTATTGGTTCGATTGGCGGCGCGATGAGGCCGCGCGGGCGGCCATGCGGCACGCCAAACATCATGCGTGGAAGCAGCGGCAGACTGAGGAACGCCATCGGTACGTCGGAGGGATGCTCGCAGTGACGGCAGTGTGCTGTTGCGCGCTGGTCATGTCATTGGGCATCATGACGCATCGTCTGTCTTCCGGGGGCAACTCCCCGGAGTACGACGGTGATGCATCGGCATCGACGGAGCTTGTTTCTGCCAGTGCGGCGCAGAATGGCATCTGCCCGATGCCGATGGTGACGACAGTGCCGGCATCAACAATGCCGGCGTCGATAGTGCCATCTGCGTGGCTGTCCGATGAAGTTTCCGAAGCCGTAATAATGGCGGGAGAGAACAACCGTTCCGGCGAAATCGACGAAGATATCCCGTCACGTTGCGTGGCGATGTACAGCTGGCCGGTCGAGGAGCCCCGCATCGAGCAACGGTTCGATGGCCCCGCAAGCCCTTGGCTTCCGGGGCATCGCGGTGTGGATCTGATGGCCGAACAAGGTACCGGAATCGTCGCTCCGAAGGCCGGAACCGTGAGTTTCGCCGGCAAGGTGGCGGGAAAGCATGTGGTGAGCATACGGCATGACAACGGCGTGACCTCCACGTTCGAGCCGGCGACCACCACGCTCAACGTGGGTTCACGCGTCACTCGGAACCAGCCTGTCGCCACGGTGGAAGGGGAATCCGATCATTGCGAGGACCATTGCCTTCACTGGGGACTGAGAAGAAGCGCCACGGGCTACCTTGATCCGCAGCGTTACACGGGCAACAGGAAAATCGCGTTGAAACCGCTGGACGGGGAGTGACTCCGACCGTGGATGGATTGGGACTGGGCGGACCCGGCCCGTCACAGTCCCGCATCGGCCAGAGTGATATAGCCAGGGTCGATGAGCGCGGCCTTGAGGTTGCTGGCGCTTACAGCCAGCGGCGGTTCGCTGATGATCGGCACCTTCGCGACGCCTCCGACCTCGCCGTTGCGCACCGAGGACATCCCCGACAGCGCCTTGCCGGTGTTGAGCCGCGCGCAGGCATCGGCGATATCGGAGGCGATGGCCTTGCGGTTCGCGATGCCGGTCATCCACTGCTTGCCGTTGACGACGGAGGGAATGTTCGAGATGTACGCGCCATATCCGGTGACCAGCGGCCACTGGGAATCGCGGGCCTTGTCGGTCTTGTCCGAGGAGGCGTCGTGCTCGTCCTTGGAGGCGCCATCATCGGCTGCATCCTGATCGGCGGTATCGTTCTCCGGTGACTTGATGGGGTCGGGCACGGCCTGTCGGGCCAGATCCTTCTTGCCGGCGATGTTGCCCACGATGCCCGAGATCGTGATTTGCGGGTTGATGTCCGCGGCTGACCCCGTATATCCAAGATCCTTGAGCTCGCTGACCACTTCGGAGGCCACATAATCGTTCAATGCGATGACGGCATCCACGCGGGTGGGGGAGTCCGTGCCCGACTTCAGCCGCGTGGCCAGCACCTTGGCGCTCGACCCCTCCTTTGAGGCGTCGTATGCCACGGCGCGCCAATCGTCCTCGGTGGTATTGGCATCCAGCGTGCCCGAGGGGCTTTCCGCCACGCCCTTTTCGTAGTAGGCGCCCAGCACCTGCCAGATGCCGCGGAACGCCTCCTGGGCGAACGCGGATTCGTCCGTGTCCGCTACGGCGCCGGATGCGTCGCCCGAGGCGCTGTCGGACGCGTCGTCGGACGTGCCGTCCTTGACCGGAGTGTAGGGCAGCAGCACCTCAATACGCTTCGGATTGTCCTTGCTGGCCTTGGCGAGCTGGAGTTTGGAGACGATCTTCTCCGCCTGCAGCTTGCCGATGGTCTGCGCGTCCGTGAACTTCACGAACGCGTCCGGCTTGTACCCTTCGATGCTGTTGCCCAGCAGCACCACATGCATGCCGGATTCCTTGGCGAGTTTGAGCGAGGAGACCAGACGGTCGGCCGCCTCAGCCTGCGTGTCGTCCGCGGTGTCCGCACTGTCGGTGGCGGCGGACGAATCAGTGGAATCGGATTGGGCGGTCGAACCGGATGAATCCTTGGCATCAGCGGAATCCTTGGAATCCGACGAGCCGGACGTCGAACCGCTCGACGAATCGGCTGACGAACTATTTGACGAACCGTTTGCGGACGTGTCGGCGTCGTCACCGGACTCGTCCTGCGTGGTGCGCAGTTCCTGGCTCACGTAATCGCCGTACTGGCGGGTGGAGGCATCCGCCTCGACCACCGGGGCCACGAGCAGGGTCATGTTCTCGGGCTCGATGACGATGCCCGCGTCGTTCGTTTTGCCCTTGTCCGACAGATGACTCACCACATAGTCCTGGATGGCGCGGCTCTGCTTGTCGAGCGAGTCCGAGGTGGTGTGCGTGATGTTGTCCTTCTTGAAGCCGGCGTCAGTCAGCGACGCGGTGAGGTCCGGCGTGAGCTTCGCCCACTTGTTCAAGGGCGTCTGCTGGCTCAGTGTGATGCCGTCGGAGGGCGTGAACAGGGCCACGGCACCCGTCGAGGACATGGTGATCGTGGTCTGGCCGTCGTTGGTGTGTGTGTCGGAGTTCGAGGCGCAGGATGCCAACGAAAGCACCATCGCGCAGGTCGCGGCAAGGGCGGTGAATGCGGTGGCTGGACGGTGTGCGAACACCATAGGCGTACGAAACCTCCTCAAACGGGCGTCGGAAACAAGCTGAATACCGATAGTAGTCGGCGGTGTATGAAAAAGTCCCGGATACGCGGTGCGGTCGCCGCGTATCCGGGACAAATCAGGGTTGTAGGGGGACTGGTGGGTCAGCCATCGGCGGTGCCGAGGGCACCGGCAGCTCCGCCGTCAGCCGACCCGTGGTCCGCCGTCAGTCGGCCAGGGCCTTCTGCAGGTTCTCGTCCAGCGCGTTCATGAAGCCCTCGGTGTCGAGCCACGGCTCGTCCGGGCCAATGAGCATGGCCAGATCCTTGGTCATCTGGCCGCCCTCGACGGTGTCGACGATGACCTTCTCCAGCGTTTCGGCGAAGTGTCGCACCTCAGGGGTGTTGTCCAGATCGGCACGGTGCTTGAGACCGCCGGTCCACGCGAAAATCGAGGCGATCGGGTTGGTCGAGGTCTTCTCGCCCTTGAGCCAGCGGCGGTAGTGACGGGTCACGGTGCCGTGCGCGGCCTCAGCCTCCACGGTCTGGCCGTCCGGGGTCATGAGCACGGAGGTCATGAGTCCCAGCGAGCCGAAGCCCTGCGCCACGGAGTCGGACTGCACGTCGCCGTCGTAGTTCTTGCAGGCCCAGATGTAGCCGCCGTGCCACTTCAGGGAGCTGGCGACCATGTCGTCGATGAGGCGGTGCTCGTAGGTGAGCCCGGCGGCCTCGAACCGGTCCTTGTACTCGGTCTCGTACACTTCCGCGAAGATGTCCTTGAACTGGCCGTCGTACGCCTTGAGAATCGTGTTCTTGGTGGACAGGTACACCGGGTAGTGGCGCTTGAGGCCGTAGTTGAAGCAGGCGCGGGCGAAGCCGCGGATCGAATCGTTCACGTTGTACTGCACCTGGGCCACGCCGCCGTCCTCGCCGTAGTCGTAGACCACATGCTGGATGGGCTCGGACCCGTCGGACGGGGTGAAGGTCACGGTCAGGCGCCCGGCACCCGGCACCTTGAAGTCGGTGGCCTTGTACTGGTCGCCGAAGGCATGGCGGGCCACCACGATCGGCTTGGTCCAGCCGGGCACCAGACGCGGCACGTTGCTCATCACGATCGGCTCGCGGAAGATGGTGCCGCCGAGGATGTTGCGGATCGTGCCGTTGGGGGACTTCCACATCTTCTTCAGGCCGAACTCCTTGACGCGCGCCTCGTCCGGGGTGATGGTGGCGCACTTGACGCCCACATGGTGCTTCTGGATGGCGTGCGCGGCGTCGATGGTCACCTGGTCGTCGGTCTCGTCGCGGTGCTGGATGCCCAGATCGTAGTAGTCGAGGTTCACGTCGAGATACGGCAGGATCAGACGGTCCTTGATGTCCTTCCAGATCACGCGGGTCATCTCGTCGCCGTCGAGCTCCACGACGGTGCCTTCGACCTTGATTTTGGCCATGTTTCCTCCCTGTAGATGGTGTGAAGTGTTTCAAGTCTTAGCGCAAGTTTGTAACGGCCGGCGTGCCGTGACGACAATATGGACACCGCCGGGCGCGCGTCCGTCCCCGGCAATAGTCTTGAAGCCATGTCTCAGGAAATTGAAATCGGTTTGGGTAAAAAGGGCCGTCTCGGCTATGCGCTGGATGACGTCGCCATCGTTCCGTCCCGTCGCACGCGCGATCCCGAGGACGTCTCCACCTCCTGGCAGATCGACGCCTACGAGTTCGACGTTCCGGTGCTCAGCGCCCCGATGGATTCGGTGACCAGCCCGGAAACCGCCATCGACATGGGCAAGATGGGCGCGCTCGGCGTGCTCGACCTCGAGGGTCTGTGGACCCGCTACGACGATCCGACCCCGCTGCTCGAGGAGATCTCCGACCTGCCCGCCAATCAGGCCACCGCACGCATCCAGCAGATCTACGCCGCGCAGCCGGTCAAGCCCGAGCTCATCACGCAGCGTCTGCACGAGATCCGCGAGGCCGGGGTCACCGTGGCCGGCGCCCTCTCCCCGCAGCGCACGCAGGAGTTCTACTCGACCGTGGTCGATGCGGGCGTCGACCTGTTCGTCATCCGCGGCACCGTGGTTTCCGCCGAGCACGTCTCCTCGGATCACACCCCGCTCAATCTGAAGAAGTTCATCTACGACCTCGACGTGCCGGTCATCGTCGGCGGCGTCACCAACTACACCGCGGCCCTGCACCTCATGCGCACCGGCGCCGCGGGCGTGCTCGTCGGCTTCGGCGGCGGCGCGGTCTCCGCCACCCGCCAGACCATCGGCGTGCAGGCCCCCATGGCCACCGCCATCGCGGACGTGGCCGAGGCCCGCCGCGACTACATGGACGAATCCGGCGGCCGTTACGTGCAGGTCATCGCCGACGGCGGCCTGGGCGACTCCGGCAGCTTCGTCAAGGCGCTGGCGCTCGGTGCCGACGCCGTGATGCTCGGCGCACCTCTGGCCCGCGCCACCGAGGCGCCCGGCAAGGGCACGCATTGGGGCGCCGAGGCCCGTCACCAGACGCTGCCGCGCGGGTTCCGCACCTCGGTGGGCACGGTCGGCTCCCTCAAGCAGATCCTGTTCGGACCGAGCCACCAGGCGGACGGCAAGACCAACTTCATCGGCGCCCTCAAGCGCGCCATGGCCTCCACCGGCTACGTGGATGTGAAGAACTTCCAGCGTTGCGGCATGGTGGTCACCCCGTATTCCGCCCGCTGAGGGAACCGCGCCGTATAGTAGTGAACATGCGTGAACTAGTTGAAGCACCCAGGTATGTGACGACCGACGAGGATACGGTCTTCTCCCTGCTGGCCAAGCGCGCCGCGCGCACCCCGGACGACACCATCGCCGAGTGGCAGGACGAGCAGACCCACCAGTGGCGCAGCGCCACCGCATCCGAAATGCTCTCCCGCGTGCGCGAGGTCGCCAAGGGACTGTTGGGTCTGGGCATCAAGCCCGGAACCATGGTCCTCATCTATTCGCCGACCTGCTACGAGTGGGGCATCACGGACTTCGCCTGCGCCGCCATCGGCGCGGTGGTCGTGCCCATCTACGAGACCGATTCCGCGAAGCAGACCGCCAGCATCGTCGAAGAGGTCAATCCCGTCATCGCCTTCGCCGGCGATTTCCAACGCTCCCAGACGCTCGAGCAGATCCGCGCCGACCATCCGTCCATGAAGTACGTCTTCAATTTCCAGGCGGACGGGCTCGATGCGGTGGCAGACTTCGGCGAAGGCGTCTCGGACGAGACGCTCGAGCAGGCCATCGCCCGTATCAAGGCGGACGACCTGCTCACCGTGGTGTACACCTCCGGGTCCACCGGCAAGCCCAAGGGCGCCATGCTCTCCAACCGCAACTACACGCACATCGTGCTCAACGGCTACGAGATCCTGCGTGGCATGCTCTACGACGACAACCGTCTGCTGCTGTTCCTGCCGTTGGCGCACTGCTTCGCCCGATACATCCAGTACGTGGCCATCGGCGGCTGCGGCGTGGTGGGGTACATCCCCAACGCCAAGCACCTGCTTGCGGATATCCGCAGCTTCAAGCCCACGTATCTGCTGGGCGTGCCGCGCGTGTTCGAGAAGGTGTACAACGCCGCCTCGCAGAAGGCCGGCGCCGGCATCCAGGGGCGCATCTTCGCGCAGTCCGTCAAGCATTTCGTCAAGTGGAGCAAGGACGAGCAGGACGGTCGCGGGCACTCCATCATCGAGCGCATCCGCCACTCGTTCTTCATGGCCACGGTGGGCAAGTCCATCCGATCGGCGTTGGGCCCGAACCTTCGTTGGCTCGCCTGCGGCGGCGCGCCGCTCAACGTGGATCTCGCCCACTTCTTCAACGGCATGGACGACATCACCTTCATCCAGGGCTATGGCATGACCGAAACGGCCGCGCCGATGCTCGTCAACTGGGAGGATGACAACGAGGTCGGTTCTGTCGGCAAGCCCGGCCCCGGCATGGGCGTGCGTCTCGGCGAGGACGATGAGATCGAGCTGACCGGCCCGAACGTCTTCCTCGGCTACTACAAGCAGCCCGAACTGACCGCCCAGACGATGACCGCGGACGGCTGGATCAAGACCGGCGATCTGGGACGTCTGGACGACAAGGGCTTCACGTTCATCACCGGCCGCAAGAAGGACATCATCATCACCGCCGGCGGCAAGAACATCAGCCCCGCGCCGATGGAGGACATCATCAACAGGTGCCCGATCGTGGCGCATGCCGTGGTGGTGGGCGACGGCAAGCCGTTCGTCTCGGCGCTCATCGAGCTTGAGCCCGACATGCTGCGCTCCTGGCTGGAGGGCCAGGGCCTCGACGCGGACATGACGCTCGACGAGGCCCGTGGCAACGACGCGGTGCGCGCCTTCATCCAGCAGTACGTGGATCAGGCCAACGCCAACGTCTCCCGCGCCGAATCGGTGCGCAAGTTCGCGATTCTGGACGAGGAGTTCAGCCAGGCCAACGGCACGCTCACCCCGAGCCTGAAGATCGTGCGCGCCAAGGTGCTGCAGCGCTACGAATCGGTCATCGAGGATGAGCTGTACGCCCCGAAGGCCGGTGCGTCCAAGCCGCTGCCGGCCACCGTGAAGATTCTGGACAGCACCCAGGAAACGGTCAAGAAGGCCTCCGAACAGATGCGTCAGGCTTCGGAGCAGATGAAGCAGGCCTCCGAGCAGATGCGCACCAGCGTGTCGGATTCGCTGGCCAGCGTGTCCGAGAAGATCAAGAAGGCGAAGGGCGACATCGAGCAGGACGGCGAACACGACGCCGAGACCTCCGAAGCCACGGATTCTGCCGTTTCCGATGGCTCCGCGGACGAGACGGCCCAACCCACCCATCCCAACGAGAAGAACACGAAGAACGAGGAGTAGACCAATTGGCAATCCGTGAGATCAGGGTCGTTCCCGATCCGGTGCTGCGCACCCCATGCGACGAGATCAAGGAGATCACCCCGGCCGTGCGCCGGCTGGTCGACGACCTGCTCGAAACCGTGAACGACCCCGGACGCGCCGGCCTGTCCGCCAACCAGATCGGTGTGAGCCTGCGGGCCTTCTCGTACAACATCGACGGCAAGGTGGGCTACATCCTGAACCCGGTCATCGAGGAGACCTCCGGCGAGCAGTACGGCGATGAAGGCTGCCTGTCCGTGCCCGGCCTGTGGTACAAGACTCGTCGCGCCGACTACGCCCGCGTGCGCGGCATCGATCTGGACGGCAAGGAGATCGTGCTCGAAGGTCATGGTCTGATGGGACGTATGCTCCAGCATGAGTGCGACCATCTCGACGGCCACGTCTATCTCGACCGTCTCGAGAAGGAGGAGCGCCGCGCCGCGATGCGGTACATGCGCAACCGCGGCAAGTAAACGGCCTCGTCGCTCCGATCCATTACTCCAATCGGTGGGCGGCGGACAAACGTCCTCATGCCATCAGGCTCTCGTGTCTCACGACGCGGGAGCCTTTTCCACATCCCGTGATATTCTTGAAATTTGTGTGCCACCCGGCAACGAGCGCAGTCGCAGGCGTTCGGAGCCACCCCAATATTGTCAACCGGCATACCAAAAATTCGCGTCATGCTCGCGACGGCCTGTGTCGGTCGGTCACGAACCCGCGGCAAGCGGGGGAGAGGCTGCACGCAGGTGCGCATGACCAGGCAAGAACCGACAAGAAAGGTAGTAATACCATGGCTCAGATCACGATGAGCGACATGCTCAAGGCCGGCCTGCACTTCGGCCACCAGACCCGTCGTTGGAACCCGAAGATGAAGCAGTTCATCCTCACCCAGCGCAACGGCATCCACATCATCAACCTGTTCAAGTCGCTCGACATGATCGACAAGGCGTACGACTTCATCAAGACCACCGTGGCCCACAACGGCACCGTGCTCTTCGTCGGCACCAAGAAGCAGGCTCAGGAGGCCGTCTCCACCCAGGCCACCCGCGTGAACATGCCCTACGTCTCCGAGCGTTGGCTCGGCGGCATGCTGACCAACTTCCAGACCGTCTCCAAGCGCGTCAACCGCCTCAAGGAACTTGAGGAGATGGACTTCTCCGACGTGCACGGCTCCGGCCTGACCAAGAAGGAGCTTCTGCTCCTCGAGCGCGAGAAGGACAAGCTGGAGAAGCAGCTGGGCGGTATCCGCAACATGGGCCGCACCCCGTCCGCCATGTTCGTGGTCGACATCACCAAGGAGTCCCTGGCCGTCGAGGAAGCCCACAAGCTGGGCATCCCGGTCGTCGCCCTGGTCGACACCAATGCCGATCCGGACACCGTTGAATACCCGATTCCGGCCAACGACGACGCCATCCGCGGCATCGAGCTGCTCACCAGCCTGATGGCCGACGCCGTCGCCGAGGGTCTGCTCGAGCGTTCCGGCGCCAACAAGGAGGCCGGCGAGGCCTCCGATCAGCCGATGGCCGCTTGGGAAAAGGAACTCCTGACCAACGAGGCTCCGGCCGAGACCGCCGCTCCGGCTGCCGCCGAGGGCGAAACCGCCGAGACCCCGGCCCCGCAGGCCGAGTGATGCTCTACGATGGGAAGTGCCTGAATAAGCGCTTCCCATCGTATGTATGGGTAAGCAATACTCTCAAGGAGAAAATCAATGGCAGCAATTACCGCCGCACTGATCAAGCAGGTTCGTGAAGACACCGGCGCCGGCATGCTCGACGTCAAGAAGGCCCTCACCGAAGCCGAGGGCGACGTCGCTCGCGCCAAGGAAATCATCCGCGCCAAGGGCATCGCCGCGGCCGGCAAGCGCGAAGGCCGCAAGGCCCAGGAAGGCACCATCGCCTCCAAGGTCGTCGAGACCGCGAACGGTGAGACCGGCTACGCCGTCGAGCTGAACTCCGAGACCGACTTCGTGGCCAAGACCCCGAAGTTCGTCGAGTTCGCCGATGAGGTCCTCGGCTACGCCGTGGCCGCCGACGCCAGCACCGCCCAGGAGCTGGAGGAGGCCAAGGCCGGCGACTCCACCGTCAAGGTCGCTGTCGAAGAGGCCGCAGCCCTGTTCGGCGAGCACGTCAAGGTCGGCCAGTACGCCAAGGTCTCCGGCGAGCACGTCGAGATCTACGCGCACAAGAAGTCCGCCGAGATGCCGCCGAGCATCGTGGCCATGATCGCCACCGACAAGGCCGGCGCCGCCGTGGCCCACGAGGCCGCCCTGCAGATCTCCGCCATGGGCGCCCAGTGGCTGACCCGCGAGGACGTCCCGGCCGACGTGGTCGAGTCCGAGCGTCGCGTGGCCACCGAGAAGTCCCTGGCCGAGGGCAAGCCGGAGAAGATCGTCCCGAAGATCGTCGAGGGTCGTCTCAACGCCTTCTTCAAGGAGGTCGTCCTGCTCGAGCAGCCGTTCGTCAAGGACCCGTCCAAGACCGTCGGCGAGCTGTTCAAGGAGGTCGGAGGCACCGCCACCGCCTTCGTGCGCATCGAGGTCGGCAAGGGCGCCGAGGAGGAGTGACCTTATCTAAGGTCCGCCTTACGCCCCTAGCGTGATTGCCGGAAAGCGCCATCCAACCCGGTATCGAGGTTGGATGGCGCTTTCCCGTATCCGCAGGAATCTCCAAGCCTTTCCCGCGTATTTCCGTCGGTGCGAGCGGGTGTCGATGCGCGGGGTGTCGTCGTGAGCCGATACGCTTATCTACTGGATATTTTCAGGCACTTCCGGTTTTTTGAGGGAAAGGCACAATATGACTGAACAGGACAAGCCGCGCAGGGTGCTGCTCAAGCTTTCCGGCGAAGCATTCGGCGGCGGCAAGGTCGGCATCGACACCCAGGTGGTCCGCCGCATCGCCGAGGAGATCGTCCCGGCCGTCAAGCAGGGCGTGCAGGTGGCCATCGTGGTCGGCGGCGGCAACTTCTTCCGCGGCGCCGAACTCCAGCAGGCCGGCATCGACCGCTCCCGCGGCGATTACATGGGCATGCTCGGCACCGTGATGAACTGCCTGGCCCTGCAGGACTTCCTCGAGCAGGAAGGCCAGGCCACCCGCGTGCAGACCGCCATCACCATGGGCCAGGTCGCCGAGCCGTACATCCCGCTCAAGGCCATCCGCCACCTCGAAAAGGGCCGTGTGGTCATCTTCGGCGCCGGTGCCGGCATGCCGTACTTCTCCACGGACACGGTCTCCATCCAGCGCTCCCTCGAGATCCACTGCGAGGAGGTGCTCATGGGCAAGAACGGCGTGGACGGCGTGTACACCGCCGATCCGCGCAAGGACCCGAATGCCAAGCGTTTCGTGACCCTGAGCTACAAGCGTGCGCTGGTGGATAACCTCGCCGTCATGGACGCCTCAGCGCTGTCCATGGCCCGCGACAACAGGAAGCTCATCCGTGTCTTCGGTCTCGAGGGCACCGGCAACGTCACCCGCGCCCTGCTGGGCGATGAGATCGGCACGCTGGTCTCCTCCGCCGAATCGCGTGTGGCCGACTGACGCCGACCGTCACGACCGCACGTCGCCATTGACTGCGATCCTACAATCAGATATCAAGCGTTCACCGACGAACACCGGACGAACACACATCACAAGGAGTTGAATATGTCCCTTATCGATCAGGCCAAGGAACAGATGGCCAAGACCATCGAGAACACCAAGGAGAACTTCGCTGGCATCCGCACCGGCCGTGCCAACCCGGCGCTGCTCAACGGCATCATGGTCGACTACTACGGCGCGCCGACGCCGATTAAGGCCGTCGCCTCCATCGGCGTGCCGGAGCCGCGTACGCTGTCCGTCACCCCGTTCGACGCCTCCCAGGCCGCGGCCGTCGAGAAGGCCCTGCGCAACTCCGACCTCGGCATCAACCCGAACCGCGACGGCAACGTCATCCGCCTGACCATGCCGGAGCTCACCGAGGACCGCCGCAAGGAGTACGTCAAGCTCGCCAAGGGCAAGGCCGAGGACGGCAAGGTGGCCGTGCGCAACATCCGCCGCAAGGCCAAGGAGTCCATCGACAAGGCCGTCAAGGACGGCGACATGGGCGAGGACGAGGGCGATCGTCTGCTCAAGGACCTCGACAAGGCGACCAAGAACGTCACCGACGAGATCGACGCCCTGCTCGAGACCAAGCAGAAGGAGATCATGGAGGTCTGATTCGGCACCGCCGAGAGACCGGGTACGGAGGATTATGGAACGCAACGAACAACTACATGCCGAGGCCGAAGAGACGCTCGACCAGATCAACAAGAGGACCGGCCGCAACATGCCACAGGCAATCGGCACGGCCGTGGTGTTGATCGCGATAATCGTGGGCGCCCTGCTGTTCAGCATCGACCTGTTCGTGCTGCTGGTCGTCGTGTTCATGATTCTGGCCCTGTGGGAGCTGCGCGTGGATTTCGCCACCGTCGGGCTTCACATCCCGGTGCTCATGCTCTGGGTGTGCTCGGCCTTCACCCTTATCGCCACCTACTATTCGCCGTACCATCTCATCACCATGTCGCTGAGCATCATCGTCTCCATCATCCTGGTGGCGATTTCCGCCAGCGCCAAACTGAGTTTCGGCAACCGCCTGTCTCTGGCGGTTGCCGGCAAGCTCTCCAGCACCGATGCCAGCGCCCGATTGGAATCCTCCTTCAACCATGAGGGAGGGGAGCTGCATCACTCTCGGCTGAGCCATGTGGCCGTCTCCGTGCTCACTGTGCTCTATATCCCGCTTCTTGCCAGCTGCATCATCATCCCGCTGACCTTCAACGGCCATCCTGTGGCACACGCCATCATGCTGGTGTTCCTGCCCGCGCTGTCCGACACGGGCGGCCTGTTCGCCGGCGCATGGCTCGGCAAGCACAAGCTGTCCCCACGCATCTCGCCGAAGAAATCCGTCGAAGGGCTTATCGGCTCCATGCTGTTCGCGATGGTGGGCGCCTTCGCGGTGTTCGCCTTCACCTATGATGGTGCGACCTGGGCCTCCCGCTGGTGGGTGCCCATCGTGGCCGGCATCCTCATCGGCGCCGTGGGCACATTCGGCGATCTGTGCGCCTCCATGCTCAAGCGCGACATCGGTATCAAGGACATGGGCCACCTGCTCAAAGGGCACGGCGGCGTGATGGACCGCGTGGATTCCATCCTCATGAGCGCGCCGTTCACCTGCGCGCTGCTGTGGGTCACCGGGCTGTGACGCCGGACGACGCCATTCCCGCGCCCTTATCTCGTTCATCAACCGTCATCACATCGGTTTTACATCGGCAATCACCTCGGGCACCTGCCGTGATTGCCGCATCTTATGCATCATCGGATTATCGCATTATCGGATCATCGGAAGCGAAGCGAACAGCCATGACCATCCAGGACAACGAAACCCCGGAAACCGGCATCACGCCCGGCGGCACCCAAGGCGCCTTCCGTGACGTGCTGTCCAAAGACCACGCCCGTCGAGGCAAGCCCCCGCTGCATTTCGTCGATATGACGCCCGAACAGCGCATCGAGAAGGCCGGCGAGTTGGGACTGCCGAAGTTCCGCGTCAAGCAGCTTGCCAACCACTATTATGGGCATTTCGACGTGAACGCCGCCGAATTCACCGATTTCCCTGCCGCCAAGCGCGACGAGGCGGCCACTGCGTTTTTCCCGAACCTCATCACCGAGGTCACCCGGCAGGTGGCCGACGAAGGCACCACCATCAAGACGCTGTGGAGGCTGTTCGATGGCTCGCTCATCGAATCCGTGCTCATGCGCTATCCGACGCGCACCACGCTGTGCATCTCCTCGCAGGTCGGCTGCGGCATGGGATGCCCGTTCTGTGCCACCGGCAAGATGGGCCTGACCCGCAACATGTCCGCCGGCGAGATCGTTGAGCAGGTGCGCGTGGCGGCCAAGATGATGCGCGACGGCGTGGTGGCCGGCGGCCCGGGCCGCTTGAGCAACATCGTGTTCATGGGCATGGGCGAGCCGATGGGCAACTACAAGTCGGTGCTCTCCGCCGTGCGACAGATTTCCGCGATGCCGCCCGAGGGCTTCGGCATCTCGGCGCGCAACATCACCGTGTCCACCGTGGGCGTGGTGCCTGGCATCAGGAAGCTCACCGAGGAGGGCATCCCGGTGCGTCTGGCCGTCTCGCTGCACGCGCCGAGTGATGAGCTGCGCGACGAGCTCGTGCCGATGAACCGTCGTTTCAACACCACACAGGTGCTGGACGCGGCGCACGACTACTGGCTGGCCTCCAAGCGCCGTGTCAGCATCGAATACGCCCTGATGCGCGGCATCAACGATCAGGCCGAGCATGCCAAGCTGCTCGCCAAGCGGCTCAACCACTATGGCGACGACTGGGCGCATGTGAACCCGATTCCGCTCAATCCGATCGAGGGATCGAAGTGGACCGCATCCAAGCCCGAAGACGAGGCGCGGTTCCTAGAGATTCTGCATGCCGCGGGCATCACCGCCACATTGCGTGACACCCGCGGTCAGGACATCGACGGCGCCTGCGGACAGCTTGCCGCCAAGGAGCGATAGGCACGAGCGATAAGCTCGGCGCGGTTGCTCCGAACATTATTCAGCCCCTCCAAAGAGGGGCTTTTGCGTCTTACGCCAGTGGTCCGTCTCGTAATTATCTAAGTGGCATCGGTCCCTCTGACGGACGTTGCCGTGAAGCAAACAGCGGAGCTGTTTGTAGGCAACGTGCGAGCCGGCAGGCGAGCCAGCGGAACACGCGCGGAGCGCGTCCGAAATTGCGGGGCCGTTGCCGTGAAGCAAACAGCGGAGCTGTTTGTAGGCAACGTGCGAGCCGACAGGCGAGCCAGCTGACTGCGCGCGGAGTGCGTCCGCAGTGGCAGGACGAGCTGGCTCGCGAAACGGGTCTGAGGGCAGTGAATTCGTCAACGAATTCCTGACGCAGAGTATTTGTTACTTCAGCGCATCCTTGATGGCCCCGACGAAGTAGTCGAGGTCGTCGGGCTTGCGCGAGGTGATGAGCGTGAAGCCGTTCGCATCGTCTACATGGACCTGCTCGTCCACGTAGTGTCCACCGGCGTTCTCGATGTCGGCGGCGATGTAGCGACAGGGGGCGGCGGTCTTGCCGGCGATGAGTTCGGCATTCACCAGCAGCCACGCGCCATGGCAGATCGCGGCGATCGGCTTGCCCTCGTGCGCGAACTCCTGCGCCAGCGCAATCGCATCCTCGTTCACGCGGATACGGTCCACGTTGCAGGTGCCGCCGGGCACGACCAGCAGGTCGTAGTCGGCCGCCTGCACATCCGAAAGCAGGGAATCCGGGGTGAGAGTCTCGCCCTCGTAGCGGTCGTGCTGCACGGTCTCGCACGGGTCGAGCGTGGTGGCGGCCAGCGTCACCTCGGCACCTGCTGCTTTCAGGTCACGCAGCGGACGGGTGAGCTCGGTCTCCTCGATGCCCCAATTGTTGACGATGATCAGTACCTTACTGTTCTCCACAGCCATGGCATCCTCCTTGATAGGACGTGATTGGGAATGGTGTATTCCACGGCACATTCTCCCATATCCGCGGCCGCTCCGCGTGGATTGCAACGGCTAGTGTTCCGTCTTGCGATTCCCTGAGTGGTATTGGTCCCCTCTAGTGGTCTGTCTCGTAATTGTCTGAGTGGCATCGGCCCCCTCTGACGTAACGTTGCCGTGAAGGAGCTATTGCAGGCAACGTGCGAGCCGACAGGCGAGCCAGTATGCCTCGCACGCAGTGCGTCCTTAATTGCAGAACGGGCTGGCAGCGAAGCTGACTGGGGAGAGACAGAAGCCAAAATCCTCAATCAATCGGTGAGCCGGACCATGGATTCTCATATTCCAGAACCATGTCTCGGTCATGTAACGGGCGGTAGGTACTCTGAAGGCTGTAATGCAAAGCCGAACAGGGGAGTGAAGCATGTCGTTGGCGGTACGAGTCATCCCGTGCCTGGACGTTGACGCAGGTCGTGTGGTGAAGGGCGTCCATTTCGAGAATCTGAGGGATGCCGGCGACCCCGTGGAACTGGCCGCCGAATACTACCGTCAGGGTGCCGATGAGATCACCTTCCTAGACGTAACCGCGTCCAGCTCCCATCGCGGCACGATGATCGACGTGGTCTCCCGCACCGCCGAACAGGTGTTCATCCCGATGACCGTCGGCGGCGGCGTGCGCACGCCCGAGGACGTGGATTCCCTGCTGCGCTGCGGCGCGGATAAGGTGGGCGTCAACACCGCCGCCATCAACGACCCCTCGCTGATCAGCCGGGTGGCCGACCGGTTCGGCAACCAGGTGCTGGTGCTTTCCGTGGACGCCCGACGCGAGAAGGGCGAGCAGCACACGCAGTCCGGCTTCGAGGTCACCACGATGGGCGGGCGCAAATCCACCGGCATCGATGCGATCTGGTGGGTCAAGCGCGCCGAAGAGCTGGGCGCCGGCGAGATCCTGCTCAACTCCATGGACGCCGATGGCACGCAGGAGGGTTTCGATCTGGAGATGATCCGCGCGGTGCGCAAAGAGGTCAGGATTCCGATCATCGCCTCCGGTGGCGCCGGCAAGGTGGAGGACTTCCCGCCGGCCATCGAAGCCGGCGCGGACGCGGTATTGGCCGCCTCCGTGTTCCATTACGGCATCATGACCATCGCCGACGTGAAGGCCGAGCTGAAGAAGCACGGCTATACCGTGCGCTAGGAACGCGTCACACGGCAACAGCACGTTGAATGCAACAGCAGATAGACGGATAAGGATAATGGCAGAAACCGTATACGATAACTCAACAGAACTCGACCCCCGCATCGCCGCGCGTCTGAAGCACGACGCCAAAGGGCTGGTCGCGGCCGTCATCCAGCAATACGACACCCGTGAGGTGCTGATGGTCGGCTACATGAACGACGAGGCGTTGCGCCGCACGCTCACCACCGGGCGGGTGACGTTCTGGTCCCGCTCCCGCCAGGAATACTGGCGCAAGGGCGACACCTCCGGCCATGTGCAGTACGTCAAGGGCGTGTCCCTTGACTGCGACGGCGATGCGCTGCTGGTCGAGGTCGATCAGGTCGGCGCGGCCTGCCACACGGGCAAGCGCAGTTGCTTCCTCGAAGGCGGTCCACTGCCCGTGGTCGAAGGCCATCGGCCGGCCGAGCAGTAGACCCCGCAGCCTCTCGCAACAGCCTCCTCCAGCTCCACTGTTATGGGGGCGTGGTCGCGTGAACCGTGATTGAGGGGTAGTTTATTACAGGAATCATGTGTGGATCGGGATATATCAGTCAAGGAGCAACAATGAGCGAATGCAGCGTCAAGCATCTGAAGTGGGGAGCCACCTGGCCCAGTCGTGAGCAGTTCCATGAGCTCGCCGACAAGGGATACCGCGTGGTCCCCATCGTGCGCCGGCTGCTCGCCGACTCCCTGACCCCGGTCGGCTTCTACGAGCGGCTTGCAGGCGGACGCTCCGGCACGTTCATTCTCGAATCGGCGGAATTCGGCGGTTCGTGGAGCCGATACAGCTTCATCGGCGTCAATGCGATGGCCCAGCTACGCTCCAATGACGGCAAGGCCGACTGGATCGGCACGGTGCCGGCCGGCGTGCCCACCGAGGGCGACGTCATCGAGGTCGCGCACGCCACACTGAAGACGCTTAAGGCCCCGCATGTGGAGGGCCTGCCGAACCTGACCTCCGGCTTGGTCGGCACAGTCGGCTGGGACGCCATCCGCCATTGGGAACCCACGTTGCGTGCCGAGGCGCCAAATGAGACCGGCCAGCCGGAGACCGTGCTGGCCCTCGCCACCGATATCGCCGTGGTGGATCACGTCTCCGGGTCCGTGTGGCTCATCGCCAACGCCGTGAACGTGGACGACAAACCCACCCGCGCGGACGGCGCCTATGACGAGGCCGTGGCCCGACTGGATCGCATGCAGCGCGACGCCGCCACCCCCACCGAGGGCGAGGCGCGCGTCAACGTGCTCGACGAATCGGTCAAGCAGCCCGAACTGCGCTTCCGCACCGAGAAAAGCCACTACGAGCACGCCGTGGAGGAAGCCAAGCGTCACATCGTGGACGGAGACGTGTTCCAGGTGGTCATCTCCCAGCGTCTCGACATCGATTCGCCGGCCGACCCGTTCGACGTCTATCGTGTGCTGCGCACATTGAACCCGAGCCCGTACATGTACTTCATGGCGCTCACCGACGCGCAGGGCCGTGACTTCAACGTCATCGGCTCCAGCCCGGAGACGCTCATCAAAGTGGATAACGGCCATGCGATGACCTTCCCGATCGCCGGCTCCCGCCCGCGCGGCGCCACGCCCGAGGAGGACGCGAAGCTCGCCAAGGAGCTGCTCGCCGATCCGAAGGAGCGCAGCGAGCACATCATGCTCGTGGATCTGGCCCGCAACGACTTGAGCAAGGTGTGCGTGCCGCAGTCCGTGGAGGTCGTACAGCTCATGGACATCAAGCGTTTCAGCCACATCATGCACATCTGTTCGACCGTCACCGGCCAGGTCGACCCCTCGCTGACCGCCTTCGACGTGTTCAAGTCCGCGTTCCCCGCCGGTACGCTCTCCGGCGCACCCAAGCCGCGCGCGGTGGAGATCATCGACGAGTTGGAACCGGCTGATCGCGGCATCTACGGCGGTACCGTCGGCTACTTCGACTTCTCCGGCAACATGGATATGGCCATCGCCATCCGTACCGCGTTCCTGCGCGACCATGAGGCGAGCGTGCAGGCCGGTGCTGGCATCGTGCTTGACTCCGTACCGGCCAACGAGTGGCAGGAGACCCGCAACAAGGCCGAGGCCAGCGTCGAAGCCGTCCAGATCGCCGCCCAGCTGCGCGAACTGTAAACGGTACATCACCTACTGAGAAGATGAGCCTTCCTGCCGCGATGCGAATTGCGCAGGAAGGCTCATTCATTGCCGTTCGAGAGTGGCCGTTATTCACGGATATTCCGGCTATGGCATTTGGTGACCGCACATGCGCAGTTAAGTATGCAGATGTACCGTTCTTCATCGGTGCTGGCGGCGCAAAGATTTTCCAACGAGTTCGGAATGACACGCGCTGAAGTATTGCAGCAATCAGGACGGTCCACAAGGTCGGTAACGGCACATCTGATGTGCCCGAAGAAGGGTATCTCGGTTGTAAGGGGTGCATTCCGGGCATTGCGGAAAGGTATCTGCTCTGTAAGGGGTACCTTAGCCGTTGTATTCAGACTTTCGCCCTTGATATTGCAAGGAGTATATTCGCCGTTTCGCAGTTGAGGTACCCCTTGCAAAGCAGATACCTTTCCGAAACAGTGCCAATGTACCCCTTGCAAAGCAGATACGGATTTCCGTAGAGGGAAATCAGGCCGGCAGACCCTTGTTGCGCCTGGTCAGTCTCGTTCCCTGCGCTTGCGGCGACGTTCAAGCAGGTAGTATCCGCCATAGCAGCAGGCGACGAACGGAATCATGCAATACAGTGTGGAGCGCAAGGTTGTTTTGCTTCAATGTTTGTTCGACAAGTGCCGGACGTGTGTACGCGGTCGGCCCGTTCACTGCAATGCGCCGCCGAAGTAGTTGATCATTTCGAGCTCCGGGCCCATATCTTTGCCACATCACACGCTTGCCGTCGATCCACAACTCATTATCGAGCACAACACCATCGCCGGCTACTTCAACGGCGAAGAATTTGGCAAACCACTGTGACGCAAGATTGGAGCTGCCGCTCAACCGCCAATTCCCTGTAAGTCACTTTCCAAATCCCGCAAAACTCCAATGATGTTGCGTTGGTGCCTTAATTAATTATAATTAAGGCACCAACGCAACATTTGAAGGAGTGCCCATGTCCACTAGATTGACAGAAGCCGAAAGCGTATTGGAGGAGCATATGGGATATCTTCTGGTCTCGGAAATGGAGCGTCGAGGAGTTTCCCGCACGGCGATTTCACGATTCGTTCATGAAGCCAAACTTGAGAAAGCGGCAAAAGGCTTATATGTTTCGCCGAATGCGGAGTCCGATCCGCTGTTCGAATTGCAGTATCGATATCCGAAAGCCATTTTTTCGCATGAAACTGCGTTGTTCCTGCTTGGAGAGGGAGAGCGAATCCCCTTGACGCCAACGATTACCTTACCGCAATCAGCGGGTACCGCTCGTCTTAAGAATGAAGACGTGACAGTTAGAAAGGTGTCCGACAATCGCTTTTTAATTGGCCTGTCGTCGGCCATTACCATGTTCGGGCATACAGTTCGCGTCTATGATCTGGAACGAACTATTTGCGATTTGTTCCGCTCCCGTAGCACGGTGGATCCGCAAGATCTGCAATCCGCCTTCCAGAATTACATGAGATCCGCGCATACTGACTTGGCCAAACTCATGAATTACGCTCGCGAATTCCGGCTTGTGAACGTGATGCGCCCTTACCTCGAAGCGGTGATGCCGGCATGAATGAGAATGAAATCAGAAACACGATAAGGCGTATGGCAGGCAGGGATGCGAGCAAAGCGCAAGCACTGTACTGTCTGTTCGCAATGGAGCGTTTCCTGGAACGAGTCTCGCGGAGTGATAAAGCCGACCGTTTTGTAGTTAAGGGAGGAGTTTTGGTGCAATCCAAAGTTGGTGTAGATTCTCGCGCGACTTTGGACATTGATTCGACTATTTGTCACATGACACTCGATGAGCAAAGCATCAAGGGATTTCTCAATGAGGTCATTGCGATTCCCTTAGACGATGGCATGTCATTCGAGGTAAAGCACCTTGTACCAATCCGAGATGAGGCTGAGTATCCAGGATTACGCGCAGCCATGCTGGCTTCGTTTTCTAATCTGCGAATCCCTTTTAAAATTGATTTCTCCACAGGGGAGGTAATGACCCCGAGCGCGGTTCTCTATGATTTTCCTTTATTGTTCGGGAATCGGAGCATACCGATACATGCGTATAACACCGAAACAGTCTTGGCGGAAAAGATTGAGACCATTTTATCTAGAGGGATTGCGAATACTCGAATGCGCGACTTTTACGACATCATCGTGCTTCCTCAAATCGATTCTGAGCAAATTAATTACAATCTG
Source organism: Bifidobacterium sp. UTBIF-78 (assembly GCF_006408945.1). Taxonomy (NCBI): domain Bacteria; kingdom Bacillati; phylum Actinomycetota; class Actinomycetes; order Bifidobacteriales; family Bifidobacteriaceae; genus Bifidobacterium; species Bifidobacterium sp. UTBIF-78. The sequence goes on along the minus strand of NZ_JFAO01000026.1, from coordinate 11,912 downwards.
CTGATGAGGGCTTTCGAACGTACAAATATGGCACGAGGGAATCGAGCAAAGTTTGAGCGTTGGAGAGAAACAGTCCTCACCATTCAATTTGATTCTCGGATGAATAGTCTATGGAACGCTTATAGAAAGCGGTACGACTATGCGCGTGACTATGCTTTTAGCGATGCTATACGGGCGTTGTCGGCTCTATGCGAAGCGATGGCCGCGGCATAAGCGACGGCGAAACATATGGCAAGTAGTGCATCATAAGAAAGAAGAATTTAGTCATTCAGCCATCCGACGATTGTTGGGTTGCATTGTTCGGTAAAGCGGCCCACGGCATCGGCGGTGATGCTGGCATGGTTCAACATCAAATTCATCTTGTAGACAGATTCAGCATCTTGTAGGTGGCTGGCCTTGGTGAGAGCATTGCATGGAGGTATTCCAGTTATCGTCATTGCAATTGCTGTCTACATGATCACAAATCTGCCTACAAGATGAGATAAGCCAGTGAATCAGCCCCTCGAAACCGAGTTAGGCGTTGTTTTTGCGTTTGCGCTGCCGTTCGATGGCATGATAGGCCGCGTAGCAGCAGGCGACGAACGGAATCATGCAGTAGAGCGTGGAACGCTGCGTGTCATCCAGCACCACAAGCACGAGCGCGCCGACGCACATCGCCATGGCGAGCCAGGGCAGCACCGGATATCCGGGCGCCCGGTACCCCAATTCGTCGGTACTGTGCCCGGAACGCACCCATTCACGGCGGAACCGGATATGGCATACGCATACGGAGAACCACACCACCAGCGTGGCGAGACCCGAGACGGCCACCAGCACGAGATACACGGTGGATGCGGCGATCACGGAGGAAAGCAGGGCGAGCAGCGAGCCGGCCATGCTGAACAGCACCGCCCACACGGGCACGCCGTGGAAGTTCGTCTTGGCGAACCGGGCAGGAATCAGCCGCTCCTTGGCCAGCGACCACACCATGCGCGAGCACACGTACAGGCCGGAGTTCGCGGCAGACAGCACGGCGGTCAGCACCACGAAGTTCATGATGTCGCCGGCGAACGGCATGCCGATCGACTGGAACACCAGCACGAACGGGCTGGTCTCCACGCCAGCCTGATGCCACGGGATCAGTGCGGACATCACCGCGATGGACCCGATGAAGAACAGGGCCAGACGGAACACCGTGGTGTGCACGGCCTTCGGGATCGCACGCGAGGGATCCTTCGTCTCACCGGCGGCCACGCCGACCACCTCGGTGCCGGAGAACGCGAACACCACCGTGAGCAGCGTGGAGAACACCGGCGCGAAGCCGTTCGGGAACCAGCCGTCGGCGTTGAAGTTGCCGAACAGTGGCGCGTGGTCGTATCCGGTGATGGGAATCGCGCCGAAGATCGCCAGCAGGCCGACGACGATGAACGCCACAATCGCCAGCACCTTGATGGAGGCGAACCAGAACTCCGCCTCGCCGTAAAGCCGCACCGACATGATGTTCAGCGCGAACACCACCGCGATGAACACGGCCGACCACACCCATGCCGGCGAATCCGGGAACCATCGTTGCATGAGCAATCCGGCCGCCGTGAACTCGCTGGCGAGCGCCACCGCCCAATTAAGCCAGTACAGGATGGCGATGGTGAATGCGGTGCCGGGGCCGATGAACCGCTTGGCGTACATGTGGAAGCTGCCGGCGTACGGCATGGCCACGGACAGCTCGCCGAGCGAGACCATCACGCAGTAGACGAGCAGCGAGCCCACCGCGTAGGCCAGGATCGCGCCGAGCGGTCCGGCCTGATGGATGGTGTAGCCGGAACTGACGAACAATCCGGTGCCGATCACACCTCCCAGGGAGATCATGGTCAGATGGCGTGACTCCATCTTGCGCTCGAGACCGCTTTGGCCACGCTGCCCATCCGTTCCGCTGGTATTGCCTTCTCCGGCATCCGCCATATTCGGGGCTCCTTTTGGTTGTCTATATCCATTGGCCGTTCTTGTGCCGAACCAATGATACCGGTCGGCCGGATGGTTCGGGCGACTCGGCGGGAACATGGCAGTGGGAGTAAGGGAACCGTACAGGAAAACCGTATGATGGCCTGGTCCGTGGCGTCGGTCGGCTATCGTACGGAATCGAATGTGGGAAGCCCATTACAGCGGCGTCCTGCAGGATGGACGAATCCGCGGCAACAGTCGGAATGGTTCGCAACCGGACCGGCTGCCCGGAGCGGTTCCGGAATCGGCGTCGCCGGGTATGGTCGTGCTGCGGAACGGCACTGACGAAATCAGTACACAGTGGTTGGCCTATCAGAGATGGTTGGCGACGAATCGTCCCACTGATTGGAGGCATAGCGGCATGGCACGGCATCTGACCGAATCCGATGCGGCGCGAGAACGGGAGGCCGGTCGCAAGACGCGATGGCTTGGAGCGCCCGTCGCCGCTGTCCTGGTGGTGGTTATGATCGTCGGCGGCGCGCTTGCCGTCCTGCGGATGGCGGGGGTGCCGTGGCGCGATATGGCTGGCGTCATGATGGGGAAGGCGGCCGAGGCGCAGGCGGCGCTCTCCGGCGGCACCAGCGGCGGTAGAAACTCGGATTCCGGATCGGTTATGACTGCCGACGAGGCGAACCGCCGGTATCCCCGCACGGCCAGCCCGACCGACTTCAACGGTAATGGCAAGGATGACTACGCAGACATCGTCGCGGGCGCGCGCAAGGACGCCGAAGCCAAGCCGACCTATGACGACGGCTACTATCAGGGCGGCTACCCGCCGGACGACCGCGGCGCCTGCACGGATCTGGTGTGGAGGGCGTTCCGCGAGGCCGGGTATGATCTCAAGGCCATGGTGGACGCTGATATCGCGGCCCATCCGGCCGACTACGCCGAGGTCTCCCCGAATCCGGACCCCAACATCGACTTCCGGCGCACCGGTGTGCTCGACGTGTTCTTCGCCAAGTACGGCCAGACGCTCACCACGGATACCACGGACAGGGCCGCATGGCAGGGCGGTGACATCGTGGTGTTCGAGCACACCCGGCACATCGGCGTGATTTCGGACAGACGTGACGCATCCGGTACGACGTACGTGCTGCACAACATGGCCCAAAACCAGCGCGAAAACGACTATTTCGCCTTCCACAAGCACATGGCGGTCACCGGCCACTATCGTTTTGACGCCTCGAAGGTGCCCACCGACGTGCTCAGAGCCTGGCGCTAGCGGCGGGAGACCGCGAAATCGTAGCGCCGGAGCATACAATGATAGCGGAACTACAGTGCCGTCCGGGCGTTGTCACGGCGTCCAAGGCACCGCATCCACGCGGCACCCAGCAAGAGGAAAGGTCCATAGCCGATGGAAACCCAGCATCGTTGGCCCACGAAGGTGATTGGTCTCATCGCACTGCTCGTGGCGGTGGCCGTTGTGCTCGGCGTGGTGGTGTGGCGCTCGTCTCAGCCCAAGCCTGCGGAGCCGGTCCAGGCAGTGAAGGTGGACGGCTATCTGGGCGGCGAGAAGATCGGTCTGTTCGATGACGACGAATTCAAGGCATTGGCGACCAAAGCCGGCCTCGACGTGAACTACCGCAAGGCGGGGAGCCTCGCGATGATGGACGCCGACCGTAAGGGCCTCGACTACCTGTTCCCCTCTTCGCGCACGGCCGTCGAATACGGCAAGTCCAAGGGCGTGAAGGCCACGAGGCAGGACATCGTGTTCAATTCGCCGATCGTCGTCTACACGCATCGCGCCGTAGCCGACGGGCTGGTCGCCGGCGGACTCATGACCAAGGACGAATCCGGCGTCTACCGGTTGGACATGGCCAAGGCCGTGGACGCGATGGTCGCCGACAAATCGTGGACCGATGTGGGATATGCGGCCGGGTACGGCCAGTTCCGCATCGACTCGACCGACCCCGTGCAATCGAATTCGGGCAACGAATACGCGGCGCTCATCGCCACCGTGCTCAACGGCGGCACGCCAGCTACCGTGGATTCCGTGGCGCGCGACGGCGCGACCGTAAAGCGCCTATTCTCCAAGTCCGGGTGGATGGAGACCAGCTCCGAGGATTCGTTCAGCCAGTTCCTCACGCTCGGCGTGGGCTCCAAACCGATGACCGTCGGCTATGAGTCGCAGATCCTCGATCTGGCCGTCAACAATCCGGACGCGTTCGCCCAGGTGAAGGACGACATCGTGGTCGCCTACCCGACGCCGACCGTCTGGAGCACGCATACGCTGATGGCCTTGGATGCCAACGGGGAGAAACTGCTTGATCTGCTGAAGTCGAAGGACGTGCAGCAGCTCGCGTGGCGGCGGCACGGCTTCCGATCGGTGGACTATCTGGGCAGCGACCCCATCTCACGGTTCGAGGTGAACGGCGTGACCGATCAAGTCACCAACGTATCCGAACTGCCCAACAACGACGCCATGCAGGCGCTTATCAAGGCGCTGCAGTGATGGGCGACGCTCAGACGGGTAGGAAGTCGCCGGACGACCATCGTGGCGTGTCGGTCAAAGCGGCCGTGGCCCGTACCCGTTGGCAGCAGCGCAAGAAGATCGCCACACGCAGGACCATCCTTGAGACCGCAATGCGGCTTTTCGACGACGAGGGTTATGCCTCGGTCACCACGCAGCGCATCGCGGCCGAGGCGGGCATGTCACAGATTACGTTGTTCCGGTATTTCCCAACCAAGGAGGATCTCGTCATCGGCTTCCCGGCCGATGGGGAACTGCCGGGCATGCTGCAGCGCGCGGTGGGGGAGCGGGGTGACGGTGAGTCGCCAATCGATGTCGTACGACGCATGATTCCTCGTGTGCTGGGCGTGGTCGAACAGGATCAACTGGACGGACTGGTGGCCCGGCTGCGCATCGTGCGGTCGGATGCCGGGCTAACCGCCGCACTCTACGCGCGTATCCCACGTTGGGTGGACGCCATTGTCGGGATGTGGGATGGCGCACGGGGCGATGGCACCGGTGCGGATGCGGACGACGGTGCCGCTATGGGAGCCGGATCAGACGACGCCGTAATGGAGACCACCATCCGACATGATTCGGACGATCATGGCTCCAGTTTCCGCGTACGCATGGAGATATCCGTCATCGTCGGCTGCACCATCGAAACCCTGTTCGAATGGTCGCGTCGATGCGATGCCACCGGTTCGGCCGACATCGATGAACTCACCGCCGTGGTTTCCGAATCGGTGGACGCATTGGTCCGGTAGACGCGGGCGGAATCGAATACTTCCACGCTGTGAAAGGCAGATAGATCCACTCATGAGCCGGCATCTGAAAGGCGCGGTTTAATGGAGCCGGCATAGGTGATTTCAATATGAAAGTCACTCACATTTGAAAAAGATTGCTTTCGCGGGGGCCATCCAACACCCTCCGCGCCGACGGCATGCGTGTAAGGTCGTCAACCCTTGAGTATTTTCATATGTGTGTCACTATCATACGAAAATGAGTGCAAAAAAATTCCATATGAAAGTGATATTCATATGGAAATTCGCGCAACAGCCGTCACAGATTGTCGATCTGCGCGCCGAACGGCCAGAGCGCAAGCTTGGCCATCTTGAACGACTGGATGCCGAATGGGATGCCGATGATGGTCACGCAGTTGATCACGCCGGCGAGCACATAGCCGATCGCCATCCATACGCCTACCAGCACGACCCATACGATATTGGCGAGCGTGGAACCGACCCCGCCGCTGTACCGCACCGTCTTGCCGAACGGCACTAACGTAAGTCCGGCCATCTTGAATGCCTGAATGCCCAGCGGGATGCCGATAATCGTGACGCACAGGACAAGGCCCACGATGGCCCAGCCGATGGCGATTTCGATGCCGCCCAGAATGATCCACAGAATATTGCCGATGAGTCGCATGCCATTCCCCTTTCCATTGTTTGCAGACAACCTGTTTGCAGACATCATCACAGTATCGCAAACGACCGCGTCCCGGATCATCGGGGGCTTCCCTGAGCCGACCCCGAAATCCGGTAGGCGCTGTTGCCGTCAGGCGGCAGAACGTCTCGGTATGGCCAAATCTATGATTGGCATATAAGCACATGTATGGCTGACGCTCGGAAGGGGAATCCGACAATGGTGTCCGAGGACAGGCAGGGTTATCGATACGGAATCATCATCGCGATCGTCACGGTGATACTGGTGGTCGCGATATGCGTATTCGCGCGATGGTGGATGCATCGTCCCGCCGACACGTCGCACGTTCAGTACTCCTATTCGGCCTCCACCCGGTTCTCCAAGGCGCAGCTCGACGCCGCCGGCAGGACCATCACGCAATCGTTCTCCACGCTCACCGGTTGCACGCTGCACAAGGTCTCCTACGACGAGGCGAAAACCGATGAGATGCTGGATTGGGAGGATAAAACCAAGAGCGAATCGCCGGACTACTGGTCGTCCGTTTATGACGCATACCAACAATATGGGCGGGACCGCATATTCATGGCGACCGTCGATTTCGACTGCGACGGCAGCGACCCGTCACTGCCCGACGGTCCGCAATCGATGACCTGGTACCTGCGGCTCAACGACGACGGCCGGACGTGGACCGAAGTCGATCACGGCAATGGGTGACTTCGGTCCACGTTATATCCGAACGCTGGCAATTACTTGGCGAACGGTTCGGACGCCTTGTCGAGCGCGGCCACCTCGTCGTCGGTCAGGTCAAGGGCGACCGAAGCCAGCAGAGCGGGCAGCTGTTCGGGCGTACGGGCGGAGGCGATCGGGCCGGCGACCTGAGGACGGTGGCGCAGCCAGGCCAGCGCCACCGTGGCGATCTGCGCGTCGTGCGCCTTGGCCACCGCGTCAAGCGCGTCGACGAGCGCGAACCCGTCGGCGTTGAGGTAGTCGGCGACCATGCCCTGGCGGGCCTTGCCTTCGGCGTCGGCTGCGGAACGGTACTTGCCGGTCAGGAAGCCGGCGGCCAGCGAGAAGTAGGAGAACACCGCGAGGTTCTCGCGTGCGGCCACGGGGGCGAGCGTGCGCTCGTAGTTGCCGCGGGTCACAAGGTTGTAGTGCGGTTCCAGTGCGACCGGCAGCGCGTAGCCGTGCTCGCGGGCGATGGAGAACCACTCCTCGATGCGGTCGGCCGTGTAGTTCGACAGACCGATCGCGCGGATCTTGCCGGCCTTGACCAGTTCGTCGAATGCGGCGGCGGTCTCCTCGAGCGGGGTGTTCTTGTCGTCGAAGTGGGCGTAGTACAGGTCGATGGCGTCCACGCCGAGACGCAGCAGCGACTCGTTCGCGGCGGCGATCACGTTGTCGTGCGACAGGCCCTTGTACTGCGGGTGCTCGCTCACCTTGGTGGCGATGACCACGTCATCGCGGTTGCCGCGCACGGCCAGCCAGCGGCCGAGGATGATCTCGGACTCGCCGCCCGCGTTGCCCGGCGCCCACGCCGAATACACGTCGGCGGTATCGATGAAGTTGCCACCCGCCTCGACGTACTCGTCCAGCACCTTGCGGCTGGTCGCCTCGTCGCTGGTCCAGCCGAACGTGTTGCCGCCCAGCACCAGCGGGAACACCTCCAGGTCGCTGTCGCCCACCTTCACTCGCTGATCGGTCATGTTGACATCCTTTCGTCGTCCTTGAGTGAATCGTCGCCGCGCCTCGACCGGAGCAACGGTTCAGGGTGCGGCTTCGATTATTGTCGCGCGCGACACGGCATGCGGGAATGTGATTGCGAGCAGTTCCGCTCTTGGCGGACAGGTATGACGTGTCGCCGCCATGCGTCGGGCATTCGCCGTCAGCCGAAGCACGCTCGGGGCGTCTTTGAACGTTTTCGGATGTGACTATCGTGGAAGGCGTCATCGTTACGAGGACAGTTGCGAGGGGAGTGGAATCATGTCATTGACCAGTGAACAGCGCGCGAACACCATCCGCGAATTCCGCGAGAACATGCGGCTGCTGGGCCTGACCGCCGAACAGATCGGCGCGGACTTCGGCGTCAGCGGCCAGACCATCGAACGCATCATCGACCTGCGCACCGGAGTGCTGGAGTACCCGTGGATCGTGCGCGGATATCTGCTGGACAAGGCCGCCGCAGCCGGCGTGACGTTGGTGCCGTTCACCGCCCTGCGCGGCGACCCGCACGACTACTGGTTTCTCGACGACCGGGTCATCGACGCGAACCGACTGAGCTGAGGCGGCATCCGGAGGACGGTGCACATCCCATATCCATCCCATTATCCATAGCCATCCCATATTGAGACGCGCCGCCCAGCATCCGGCGCAGACGAGTCACCCTGCGACCCTGGATTGCCAAGCCGAATAGCATCAGGCGATGCGGACGGACGTCGATGCATCGCTGCTAGGCTGGATGCTCATGTGCCGATGCTTTGCCGTTGATCTGGATTGGAACGCCATTGCGGCGCAATTCGGCGTGGAGGATGTGGAGTCGGATGAGAATGTGAACGGTAGCGACGATGGCGTGGATGCCGCTTCTCTGCCTCGGCCGTCATACAACGTCAGGCCCGGGCAAACCATCGCGGTCGTGGCGCAGGGCAGGGACGGCCGACGCCATCTGACCGGTGCGCGCTGGTCTCTGGTGCCGTCGTGGAGCGCCGGCCCGGCCCTGACGTATCCGACATACAATGCGCGCATCGAATCGGCCGCGGTGAAGCCGACATTCGCCGAGTCGACCAAATCGATGCGGGCTGTCATCCCCGCTTCCGGATACTACGAGTTCCGTGGCCGCCGCCCGTTCTACTTCCACGCGCCGGACGACAGGCCACTGGCGATGGCCGGCCTGTTCTCCTGGTGGAGGGCGAGTTCGTCTTCGGCGACGTCGCCGGTATCGGCGGCGGATTCGTCAAGTTCGCCGAATCCGATGAATCCGCCGAGAAAAGCGTCTCCGTGGATGCTGACCGCGACGATACTCACCTGCCCGGCGGTGGACGGGCCTGCGACGGTCCACGACCGCATGCCGGTGCTCGTGCCCTCAGACATGACCGGCGCATGGCTCGACCGCTCGATCGACGGCTCGTCGTTGCTCGCGGACCTCACGTCGAACGGGACCGAGCTCTCGCGCCGGCTCGCCTTCCACGAGGTCGCCCCGTTCGCCCCAATGGATGACGGCCGCCGCATCATACGGCCGCTGGCCCAAGCCGAGGCCCCGACCCTGTTCTGACATGTCGGCCACATTGCGCCACCCATCGGCAGTAACGTCGGGTGAATTCCGCCAAATCAAGCCAATCCCCACCAACCCCATCCGACGATTCCAATGCGGCCAGCGCCGACATGATCTATCTCCTCACCCGCTGGGGAAGTTGCTCTCCGGCCCGTAATCTGCCGAGGTCGGTCGAATACGGGTCACACGACGATACCAGTGCATCCGCCATTTGAAGCACGCGGGCAATGCTCAGCAAGGAGTCGGTGCGAACCGGCTTTCCCTGTTCGAGATTCGACACCGTGGTAGGGCTCACTCCTGCGCGTTGCGCCACGTCGGCGACAGTCAGCGACAGTAGACGACGCTGCTGAGACAGTCGTTCCCCCATGATTCGCAAATCACGTCTCACTGCTGTGGGCACATATTTCATGCGGTCTCTTTACGACTAGTATTTTCTATGTAAACGAGGATAAGCAATAGTATACTGCATGTTATTCTTCGCAACCAGAGAACAGGGAATCCCGATGATATCAGTGGCATCGTTTATTGTTCGGGTGCGCCGTTGCGCCACTCGTCGGCGGTGATGATGCGGAACACGTCGTCGTGGTAACGGTCGATGAGCGGATAGTAGTCGTGCTGCGATTCGGTCACGACGGTCAGTCCGCACTTGGCCATCACACGGCCGGATTGCGTGTTTTCGCGGTAGTGGCCGCCCCATACCGCCTCCGCGTGCAGGTCGTCGAACGCGTATCCGAGCACGGCACGCAACGCCTCGGGCATATATCCCTTGCCCCAGAACGGACGGCCGATCCAATAGCCGAGTTCCAGCGCATTGCCGCCGAGATACGTGTCGTAGTAGCTCCCGCCGAGCTCCGGACCGGCGGTCACCGCGTCGATGGTGTAATGACTGACGGGTTTGAGCGCGATGCTGCCCACCGGCTCGTTATCCGCGGCGGGTCCGGACGCGTCGCCGCCCTTGATCGTGATGGCCCAGTTGTTCTCCACGGCGAGGATGCTACGGATGTCGTTCATGCTGCCCTCGACGCTGGTGTGCGGCGGCCATCCGCAGTTGAGACCGATCTCGGGGTCTGAGGCGTACCGGAACAGCGAGGCCGCCTCGGCCGCGTCATCCGCCTTCCAAGGGCGCAGCAGCAGTCGTTCGGTCTGGATGCTCTTCATTGCAATGCCTTTCTGCAGAGTGAATTGACCCGGCATTTGTGTGTGTGTATATATATACGTATATACGGCCGATGCGCAAACGCCGGCACATGTCCACGGCGCGACCGGAAGCATGCGGACGACAGCCGAAACGCGTACCGTTGCGCACATGTTGGACCACATCACCCTACATGTGACGGACATCGAACGCAGCGTCGACTTCTACACACGGGCGCTCGCCCCACTCGGCTACATCGTCAAGGCGCATCACGAGCCGACGCTCGGATTCGGCGTGGACGACGGCACCCTCCACTCCGACTTCTATCTCTCGCCGACGGACACCGACGCGACCAGCCCCCGCCACGACGGAGCCGAAACGGCCTCACCCGTCACCCACCTCGCCTTCCTCGCCCCAAGCATCGATGCCGTCCGCGCATTCCACGTCGCTGCGCTCGCCGCCGGAGGCCGGGACAATGGCGCTCCAGGGCCGCGACCCTATCATCCCGGCTATTACTCGGCGTTCGTACTGGACCCGGACGGCAACAACATCGAAGCGGTCGTCGACTGGTCCGGATGGTTCGACGACGGTCCCCATCGTCCAACGCCACAGTCATGCTTTTGAACGTATTCCGACTGTTTCCACCGGTATCCCGTTCTCCCGATACGACAATAGCCCATCGCTTTCCTGAGGTGATGTCGGATCAGTCGTCGTTATCGGAGAGCAGCCAGTCGATGATGTTCATGCCACGGATGCCATCTTGCATCTGAGGAAACTCATCCATGCTCAGGACATATTTGGGCCAATTGTCGCGGATGCCGTCAAACGCGCCGAACTCCCGGTCCGCCGTCTGATGCGAACCGACAAGATAAGCGACCTGATAGTAGGAAATCTCATCCCCCCGCCGTGCGATGAAATCTATTTCCTTATCATTGATCTTGCCCACCCGAACCTCGTATCCTCTTCGCCGAAGCTCCATGTAGACGATGCCCTCCAGAACCTGATCAATCGTATTCGTGTTGCTGATCCCGATGGCGCTGCGCAGTCCCTGATCGACCACATAGTATTTTTCGTTGATTTTCAACGCACGCTTGCCTATGGCATCCTCACGGGGCACACGGTAAATAAGAAATGCCTTGCTGGCGACGTTAAGATAGTTCGCAATCGTTTCCGCCGATACCTTGCGATGTTCGCTTTTCATATATGCGGCGATGTTGGCTGCCGTGAGCAGGTGGCCCTCCTCGCTGATGACGTAACGGATGACACGTTCGAGAGCGTCCGTGTCGCGTATGCCCGCATGGCGGACGACGTCTTTGAACAGTATGGTCGAGAACAAATCGTTGAGGTACTGCAGGGATGCGATCTCATCGAAGGCCAAGTCTGTCTGGAACGGAAAACCGCCTTGGGCGACATATCGGCGGAAAGCCGTGCGCTCGTCAATCGGACCCACTGATTGCCGGTATGCGTCGAGGAATTCCGCGAATGAGAACGGGTAGACATTGATGGTAACGTATCGACCGGTGATGTAGGTGGCAAGGTCGCTGGACAGCATGCGCGCGTTCGACCCGGTCAAATAGATATCCGCATCGTAATCGACCATGAAGGAACGTATGGCTTTCTCCCAGTGGTCGATCTCTTGAATCTCATCGAAAAACAAA
>NZ_JFAO01000025.1:0-19097 GCF_006408945.1 Bifidobacterium sp. UTBIF-78 | reverse complement strand
TCATACGCTTATCGGATTGCCTAAAACAGCACCATTCCGCACTTTTCCGAACTGTCCGGGTGTGTCGTCGGGGTATCGGCGGGAGTGCCGGCGGGCGGCTCGCGTGGCCATGCGCCGCTGTCTTGACCTGCGCATAGCATGGGCAAGTTGCCCAAAGGGGTATTGCGCAGATGTGCATGCTCCGGGCAAGCGTATACACACTCCTGCCACGGAACGTCCGTGGCCGATTAGTCCGAAGGAGGTGGGTGATGTCTGCGCACAAGTACGAACTGATGTTCATCGCCGATCCTGAGCTGGATGAGCGCGGTCTGAAGAAGCTGACCGAGCAGTATCTGGAACTCGTCACCAAGGAAGGCGGTTCCGTCGATGAGCCCGATTACTGGGGTCGTCGCAAGCTCGCCTACGAGATTGCCGGCAAGACCGAGGGCAACTACGTCGTGGTGACCTACACCGCCGAGTCCGCTGTCAGCGACGAGCTCGACCGTGTGCTCAACCTCAACGAATCCGTGATCCGTACGAAGATCCTTCGTAAGGACGCCTGAGTTACAGCGTTTCAGTCAGCTGATGCTGGCAAGTGAGTGAAAGTCAAGGACCGTTATGGCAGGCGAAACCGTCATTACCATCGTGGGCAATCTCACCTCGGACCCCGAACTGCGCACTATTGGCAGCGGCGCGACCGTGGCGAGCTTCACGATTGCCTCCACTCCGCGCACCTATAACCGTCAGACCAACCAGTTCGAGGATGGTCAGGCGCTGTTCATGAGGTGCTCAGCATGGCGTGACCTTGCCGACCACTGCGCTCAGACCCTGAAGAAGGGCATGCGTGTGATCGCCCAAGGCCGTTTGCAGCAGCGCTCCTATCAGGCGCAGGACGGTTCCCAGCGCACCGTCGTGGAGATGCAGCTTGACGAAATCGGTCCTTCCCTGAGGTACGCCACCGCGCAGGTGACCCGCACGTCGTCCGGTCAGGGCGGCTTCCAGGGTCGCGCCAATGGCGGCTATCAGGGCGGTCAGCCGAACAATGGCTACAGCAATCAGGGTGGTAACGGTGGTTTCCAAGGTGGCTACAACGGTGGCTATCAGGGTGGTGCCGCTTACTCCCAGCAGCCGTCCGCGCCTGCCGCTCCGTCCGCTCCCGCGGCCGATCCGTGGAGCAACGCCGGTTCCTCCGATTCCGGCAGCTTCTCGACGTTCGGCGCCTCCTCCGATTTCGGCGGTGGCGACGACAACGACCCGGAGTTCTGATTCCGTTCGGACTGGTCAGGTACCGGTCCTTGGGCGGATTCAGACGAAGTGGGCAAAGCGACGCGATATCTGATTCGCGCGTTCGCCATGCCCTTCACTTGCCAATCAGCATAAGCAATATCGATTTTTAAGGAGAACATCATGTCACGTAAGAGGCCGCAACCGCCGGTCAAGCCGTTCAAGAAGAAGCCGAACCCGCTGAAGGCTGCCAAGATCAGCGTGATCGATTACAAGGACGTTGCGCTGCTGCGCAAGTTCATTTCCGATCGCGGCAAGATCCGTTCCCGTCGTATCACCGGTGTCACCGTGCAGGAGCAGCGCGAGATCTCCAAGGCGATCAAGAACGCCCGCGAGATGGCCCTGCTGCCGTACGCCACTTCGGGTCGCTGAGTTAGGGAGGCTTTGAACAATGGCTGAAACCAAGGTTATTCTCACCAAGACCGTGTCCAACCTGGGCCACGCCGGTGATGTCGTGAACGTGAAGGCCGGCTACGCCCGCAACTTCCTGTTCCCGCAGCACCTCGCCTTCGCTTGGACCAAGGGCGCTGAGGCTCAGATCACCGCCATGAAGCGCGCTCGTCTGGCCAAGGCCGTCGCCACCCGCGAAGAGGCCGTCGCCGCCAAGGCCGCCATCGAGGGCACGACCGTCGAGATCGCCGCCAAGGTGTCCGAGTCCGGCAAGCTGTTCGGTGGCATTTCCACTGAGGCCATCGCCATCGCTTTGTCCGACAAGGCCCCGGTGAACCCGAAGGCCATCGAGGTCGAGCCCATCAAGACCACCGGCGATTTCCCCGCCAAGGTGGTCCTCCACCCGGAGATCACCGCTTCCTTCTTCGTGAAGGTCGTGGCCGAGTGAGTCATTCCGGCTTTGCGCTGGAATCTTTCAGACTGAAGGTCTGAGCTTAAGCATCGAAAAGCCCCGTGTTCGCATGATTATGGCATGCGACGCGGGGCTTTTCGTATTTGGGTGTGTTTGGCTGTACCTGGGTGTATTTGGGTGTACCTGGGTGTGTTTGGTTGTACCTGGGTGTGTTTGGTTGTACCTGGGTGTGTTTGACTGCATCCGGTTGTGTATGCCCGTGTTTAGCGGCAACCGGGTGTGACTGGGTGCATCCATCTGGTTATGTCTGGCTGCATCGGTGTCCCGTGATGGATAACTGTCGGTTTTCGCAGCAAGACTGTCGGACCTCGACGGACGACTGTCGGTTCTCAACGCTTGAGTGTCGGACCTCGTACAAAATATGTACGTAATCCGACACTCAAGCGTTGAAATCCGACAGTCATGCGTCGAGGTCCGACACTCAAGCGTCGAGAACCGACAGTCAACTGGTGTCAGTCCGGCAGTTTTAGCGGAGCGGTGGAGTGAAGCGCCGATGATGGCATGTAAGAACCGTCATTTTAAGGTGGTGATACTGGGCTGGAGGTCGGACGCCTATGGTCTGCATGGTTGGCAACGAGTATGTATATTTTGTAAAGGCCTTCCACTGGTGTGATGGGAGGTGGGCTGATGTCGTCGAGACGGCTCGAAATCCCGTTTTAAAAAACGTTGGAATTCCGGGCGACACGCCGGAGGTTGCATTCGTCTTGAATCTGAGTATATTTATCACCTGTTGCAAGGAACACTTCAACAGCTAACCACTGCCCCCGTAGCTCAGTTGGTTAGAGCAGCTGACTCTTAATCAGCGTGTCCAGGGTTCGAGTCCCTGCGGGGGCACACTTAAGGCATCGACTTCGGTCGGTGCTTTTCTTGTTTCTCGCCGAAACCCTTTGAAGTATTGGTTTCCCGGGGTTTCTCATATCCGGGGAATGCGCTTCTATCCCTGATTATCCCTGATGGATGGCTGCCACCCATCGTGCAGGCATATCGTTGTGCGCCCCAAAAGGTTGCAGGTGAAACGTGTCTGTTTATGGCCTCGAAAAGCCCATAAACAGACACGTTTCACCTGCAACCCCCATAATCGTGTTCTTTTGCCTGCATCCTAGGCCGTACGCAGACACAAAACACCTGCGATTCAACGCGGCAACATCGATAGGGCGTCCAAGGGCGTCATAACAGACACCTTTTCACCTGCAACCTCTCACGGGCCCCGGCGTCCTTATCTGCGCTACAGGTATTTTGTGCGCTTTCCCGATTTTCGCGTGCAAGGAGCGTGTGGTTCCACACACCATCCAAGCCCACCCATGACGAAACCACCATGCACACCACAATGAAGGGCCACTCAGGTAGCAAGCTGGGTTACAAGGTTCCGGATAGGTCCTGATGGCCAATTCACGCTATAGGGGCTTTGCCGGAATGAGACGATCTCCGGAGTTGCGAATCATCGGCGTGTCGCGATGGGTCACGTACCCTATGGCCTCCCCATTGAAATCATCGGGAAATGAGGGTCCCGTCCGACTTGAGCCGTGGAATGGGCGACGCTCCACGGTTCAGCCCTCGGCGTACGCTTGTCACGTTTGCGCGACTTGGCCTTCGGCCCTATTCGCAGTCACATCCTCATTCGAACGAGAAAAGAAGAAGCAGTGGAATACTCCCTCTTTACCAAGCTGGCTGCCGAGTTCTTCGGCACGGCCATCCTGATGATTTTCGGCAACGGCTCTGTGGCCAATGTCGAGCTCAAGAACACCAAGGGCCATCATGCCGGATGGCTCAACATCGCCATGGGCTACGGTTTCGGTGTGATGTTCCCGGTCCTGATGTTCGGTGCGGTCTCCGGCGCGCACATCAACCCGGCCATGACCATCGCCCAGGCCGTCAATGGCATGTTCCCGTGGAACGAAGTGCTGCCGTACATCATCGCCCAGCTGCTCGGCGCGGCGCTCGGCCAGTTCATCGTCTACCTGACGTACTACCCGCACTACAAGGAGACCGAAGATTCCGACGCCATCTTCGCCACGTTCTGCACCAGCGACGCCGATGACAAGAAGGTCAACTACTTCGTCAACGAGATGTTCGGCACCTTGGTGCTCGTCTTCGGCGCACTGTGCTGCCTGATGGACCCGTGGGGCGAAAAGGACCCGGCCGCCGCCGCGATCGTCGTCGGCTTCATCGTGTGGGGCCTCGTCACCTCCATGGGCGGCCCGACCGGCCCCGGTCTGAACCCGGCCCGTGACCTCATGCCGCGCGTCCTGCACGCCATTCTGCCGATCCCGCACAAGGGCTCCTCCCGCTGGGGCGAGGCGTGGATTCCGGTCGTGGCCCCGATTGTGGGCGCGATCATCGGCGCGTGGATGTTCGTGTTCTTCTTCGGCTGATCGGCACTGGCATACGCCCTACATGCATACAAAAAGGCTCCAACCTCTCAATAGGGGTTGGAGCCTTTGCGATATGCGTTACAAACGTGACCGCAGCGGAGCCGCCGGCCATATGCGCAAATGTCACACGGTGTAGGGATATGCCCACGGTGTAGGGAGTCGATTATCCACTTTGGCGGAATGAAGCCGTTTTGGCTTCCTGCACCATGTGAATTTCCCTACACCGTGGGCGAATCACTACACCGTGGGGTGCGTGAAACGGTGCGATGGGCGTCACTCGCTCAGGAACACCTGCGGCGCCTTCATGAAGTTGGTGGCGCAGTGCTCGCCGCAGAAGTAGTAGGTCTTGCCGTTGTATTCGCGCGTGATGGACTCGGCGTTCGCCGCAACGCTCATGCCGCACACCGGGTCGGTGGCGGTTTCGCCGTCGGCGGGGGCCATGTGATGCATGTGCATGTTCATTTCCATGTGATTCTCCTTGGTTGATGGTGATTGTTCGGACAAGTGCAATGAAGTGCGGTCGTCGACGATAACGGTCGGCTCCCGCCTATTCATGCTGTCGGTCATACTGCCAGCTGTACCGCCAGCCGTACCGTCGTGAGCGCCGTCAGCGACGCCGTCGCCGACAACACCGCCGGCCGATGCGAGGCCGCCGTCGATCCGCGCGCCATGCAGACGATTCGCGTTGAGTACGAGGCACGTCGAGCTCAGGGCCATCGCCAGTCCGGCGATCATCGGGCTGAGCAGCCATCCGGTGAACGGGTAGAGCACGCCTGCCGCAATCGGGATGCCGATTACGTTGTATCCGAAGGCCCAGCCCAGATTCTCCCGAATGTTGCGCATGGTGGCCTGAGAAAGGTCGATGGTCTTGAGCACGCCCCTGAGGTCGCCGCTCATCAGCGTCACGTCCGCGGACTGCATGGCCACGTCCGTGCCCGTGCCGATGGCGATACCCAAATCGGCTTGTGCCAACGCGGGGGCGTCGTTGATACCGTCGCCCACCATGGCGATGAGGTTCGCGGATTGATCGGTGCTGCGAGAACCGCCGACGGGAGTGTTCCGTGCGGTAACAGGGCGTGCGGAGCCGTCCGCTCGGTCGGACGGAGCGGTCGCGGAATCGGGCATCGCTCCCGACAGGCCGTCGCGTTCACGCTGCAGCCTCTCGATCCAGTAGGCCTTGCCATCGGGCTTGACCTCGCAGATCACGGTGTCGATACCCACTTCGCGTGCGATGCGGCTTGCCACGTCCGCCTTGTCGCCGGATAGCATGACCGTACGAATACCACGGGCGCGCAATGCCGCGATGGCCTGTGCCGAGCCTTCCTTGACTGTGTCCTGTTCGTAGCTCGGTCGGCTCCAATCGGCGGATTCGTCCACGATGCCGCGCGTGATGGTGCCGGTCTTGTCGAACACCACGGTGCCGATGCGCCGGGCCCGTTCCAGGGCTTTTGCGCTGGTGACGAGCACACCGTTCGTGGCGCCCAGTCCCAGTGCCACCGTCACCGAAAGTGGGGTGGCCAGTCCCAGCGCGCACGGGCAGGCGATGATCAGTACGCTGACCGCAGTGACCAGAGCGTGGGCCAGTCTCGGATCGGGGCCGACCGATACCCATATCGCGAACGTCCAGATGGCGATGATCATCACTGCGGGCACGAAGTACCGCGCGATGCGATCGGCAAGTTGCTGAACCGGGGCCTTGGTGGCCTGCGCCCGGGCCACGAGGCCGGCGATCTGCGAAAGTACGGTATTCGCGCCCACTTGGGTGATGCGCATGAGCACGTTGCCCTTGAGCAGTACCGTGGCGCCGGTGAGTTGCGTGCCGGCGTTCTTGACGATTGGTTTGGACTCGCCGGTGATCATCGATTCGTCGACGGTGGCCTCGCCGGTCACGGTCTCGCCGTCCGCCGGTATGCGCTCGCCGGCTCGAACGACCACCAGATCGTTGACGGCCAGGGCATCGACGTCCGTGTCCGTCGCGTTGGCCGGGTTCAGCCAGTCGTCGTTGGCCGCATCGATGCCGTCGTTCAGCAGGTGTGCGGTCCGCGGGCGGAGTTTGATCAGGGATTGCACGGCTTTGCCTGTGCCTTCCCTCGCTTTGGTTTCCAGCAGTCGTCCGACCAGAACCAGCGTGATGACCACGCCGACCGATTCGAAATACGGTTCGCGGGAGCCCTCCGGGAAGACCCAAGGGGCGATGCAGGTGACCAGACTGTACAGATAGGCGGCCGACGTGCCGAGGGACACCAGCGAATTCATGTCCGGTGAGCGGTGGGCCAGTGCGGGGAAGCCGACCGAATGGATGGGGTGTCCGCAGTAGAACATCACCGGGGTGATGAGGATGGCCTGCAGCCATGGATTGACCATCCAGTGCGGCACGAGCGCAGGGTCGGCCATGTGCAGCATGGTGGCGGCGAACACCGGGATGGTGAGTATCGCGCCGATGACGACCAGTTTGGTGAGGGATTTGATTTCGTTGCGGCGCTCCTGTGCCTCCCGGCGTTCGGCCTCTGCGGCATCCGTGGAGCTTGGGGTCGCGCTGGGCGAGGGGATCGGGTGATGATGGGCGGGCGTCGCTGTTGGGGTCTGTCCGTGCTTGGGGGCGGCGGATGCGCCGGATTCATCGGATGCGTCGGCTGAGCTGAGGGCGCTTTCGGATGACGCGTCGGCATTGCTGGTCGCAGGGCCGTCTTCCACGCGCAGCAGGCCGTGGACCATGTTCATCCCGCAGGCGAAGGGATACTCGCCGGCGGGCAGGGGCGGCAGCTCCACGTTGGTCGTGGCGTTGCCCGGCAGCATTGCGTCCAGTCCGAGATCCGCGAAGACCACATGCGAGGTGCACTCGCCGGTCTCCTGACGGTAGAACGTCAGGGTAGCCGGCAGGCCGGCGCGCATGGTGATGGTCGAGGGGGAGTAGCCGCCTTTGACTGTGATTGTGGCGCGCTGGCGCCCGCCGCTTACCGTTCCGGCCTGTCCGCGTTGCGGTGCGAAGAAGAACCGCAGCACCAGCCACGTCAGTGCGGCAGCTGCCAGCAATGCCACTGCGATCGGAAAGATGTTGAATTCCATAACCGCTCCTTCCCTCTTTATTGTATCGCCAGACAGTGTATACCCTATACCCCTAGAGGGTATATAATAGTGGCGTGTTCAGCTGTGGGAAAAGGAGGGCGCATGCACGGATACGGCGGTGACAAGGCGAAGATCGTGGCGAGGTTGCGTCGTATCGAGGGGCAGGTACGTGCCATTGAACAAATGGTGGAGGATGACAAGTACTGCATCGACGTCCTCACCCAGATTGCCGCGTCGAACTCGGCGCTGAAGTCGGTGGCGTTGCTGCTGCTGGATGACCACCTCAACCACTGCGTCCGTCAGGCTTCCGCGGAAGGCGGCGCGGTGGCCGACGAAAAGCTTGCCGAGGCGTCTGCGGCCATCGCGAGGCTCGTTAAGTCGTGAGGCTCAGGCCGTAAGACTCGTCGGGCCGTGAGATTGTGACGGCCGATTGGTTGCTGTCGTTGTTGCGGTGCTGTGGGTGCCGATGGCGCCGTTTTCGGCTTGTTTTCGTCGCAGACGGTAAAATTTTACCGCCACTGTGAACCGGTGTCATACTGGGAACCATGACTGAGCAAATGGGAACCGTAGTAATCGTGGTCTTCGTGCTGGTGGTGGGCGCTGTGATGGGCCTTGCCGTCGGATTCATGCTGGGGCGGCATAAAGGCCAGGAGATGGCTCGCGGTGCCAAAACCGCGGAGCTTGAGGAGTCACGCTCCGCATTGGAAGCCGCCCGTGCGGACGCCGCCGAGCTCAGGGCCGTCAATGCGGCATCGCGGGCGCAGATCGAAGGCGTCGGCCAGCAGCTGGCATTCGTCAAATCGCAGTTGGCCCAAGCGCAGCAGGCTGAGCAGATTCGCATCCAGCGTGAACGGGAGCGCGCCGCAGCCGAGGCCGAAGAACGTCGCCGGGCGGAGGCCAAGGTGGCTGAAGAGCGTCGGCAGGCGGAAATCCAGGCCGCCGAGACCAAGCGCCGCGAACAGGAAGCCCGGCTCAAGGAGCAGAGCAAGGTGTTGGAGGCTTTGGCGCCCGTGGCCAAGAACCTTGATGCTCTGCAGAACAAGGTCACGCAGATCGAAGAGGGGCGCAAACAGGAGATGGGTGCGCTCGGGGCCCAGCTCAAGGGGCTGAACGATCAGCAGGCCCGATTGGACAAGGAGACCAGCTCGCTGTCCGCCGCATTGCGCAACAACAAGGTTCGTGGCGCGTGGGGCGAGGCGCAGCTCAAGAACATCGTGGAATCGGCCGGGCTGCTCGAGCATGTCGATTTCGATACACAGGTGGTGGTCAACAGCGCTGATGGGCGCACGCTGCGTCCTGACATGATCGTCCATCTTCCCGGTGGGAAGACCATTCCGATCGATGCCAAGGTGCCGTATGCCGATTACCAGCGTGCTTGCGAGATTCCGGAGACGGCATCGCCGGAGGAATTGGTGCGTCGTGATGAGCTGCTGCGCTCGCACGCCAAGGCATTGCGCGAACATGTGCGCGCCTTGGGGGAGAAGGCGTATTGGAACGCCTTCGATACGGCTCCGGACTTCGTGGTGGCGTTTATCCCCAACGAGGCTTTGCTGCAGGCGGCGCTTGAGGCCGACCCTACACTGATGGATGACGCCTTCTCCCGCAAGGTGGCGTTGACCTCGCCGGTGACCCTGTGGGCGGTTCTGAAATCCGTGGCCTACGCATGGCAGCAGCAGTCCCTGACCGACGACGCCAAGCAGTTGTTCGATCTGTCGCGCGAGCTGTACGATCGATTCGCCGTATTGGGTGACTATGCCACAAAACTGGGCGCGCAGATCACCAAGACTGTGGGAGCGTATAACAAGTTCGCGGCCAGCCTGGAGAAGCGTGTGCTGCCCACCGCGCGCAAACTGCAGAAGATTGAGCCCACTAAAATCATTGAGGAAGTGCCGTTGATCGAATCGGACAAGGCCAATGTCAATGAACTGTCCGCCCCCGAGGTCATTCCGCCGGACACGGGCGAGTCGGAGGATGCGCGATGATGTAAGCAGTGATGCCGTTGGAAGGGGCATCGTTGGGCGGGTGATGCCGTTGGGTAGTGAATGCAATGGCTGATGATGTCACTGGACGGTGACGCTGCTGGGTGGTGGCATACTAGGCGGCGATGTGCGATACGGCGAAATCACAGTGCGGTGATGACTCCCTCAGGCGATAGTCTGAAGTCATGACTGAATCAGGATTCCGCTCAACCGGTACACCGGATCTCGCCGCACCCCGGAACACCACCGACTTCGCCCAGCTGGACCCGCGCGAACAGCTGGCCTCCCTGCTCAAGGAGCATGTGGTCGGGCGTCCCTTCTCCGAGCTGTCGGCGGTGACGTTCGACCATCGTGCTGCCGTGGTCATGGGGCATGTGTTGCTGGACGCCTTGGAGGATGCCGGCTATTCGGTAGATGACTTCGACGCGGTCGGCGCGCTGACCGCCGCTGCGGTGCCGATGGTGTCGGCGATGATACAAGCCGCCGCATCCCGCGGGCAGGATCTTGACGGCTTTGTGATGGATTTCGTCTATCCGTCCATCAAGGGACCGTCCATCGCCGGTCGTCGCGTGGTGTTGCTGGACGCTTGGCTTTCCGAGAAGTCGTATGTGCAGACCAGCTCGTTGGTCACGCTGCGCAACGGCAACGAGCTCAGCCTCGATTTCGGCGTCGTCGATCAGTTGGGAGCATCCGTGGTCGCCATCGCGGCATTGGTCGGCGGCGGCGCCAAGGACATCAACGTGGTCAATCCCTCCACGGGAGATAGCCATGTGTTGCCGTTCGTCCAGGTCTTCGACGAAGCCGAGCTGCGCTGACACATACCGTTATATACCGCCAAACTGCGCTGAAGACATATCCCATTGCGCGCAGTTGGTGCGTAAACCTTCGGTCCTGTGTCGGCACAGCCGTTCTCGGGTTCTGAATATCCCCGGCGAACACGAGATAGCGAGATAGTTAGGCCTGTGCTGGCACAGCCGTTCCGGCTTGAGGGCATCCGGCATTGAAGCGTGTTCTAGCGTTCTGGCTACTCGCGGGTGATGAAGGCAAAGTCTCGGAAAAGCGTTTGTAAGAGGAGTGATTGTGCACGCACCGAACCAGATCTCCCTGGCGGCCAAGGCATCGGGCGAACCGGAATTTCGTGAGGTGGGTCTCGGCCCGTGGTGTGAGTCCCACCCCGGCGAACCCCGCCCCGATGATCCCGCCTCGCCGAATTACGACGGCCGGTACGATTCGGCGCTGCTGGACGAAGGTGACCGTCGTAACGTGCTCGACCGGTACCGCTACTGGTCCGTGGCCGCCATCAAGGCGGATTTGGATGCTCGCGGCCGGCATGATTTCGAAGTCGCGGTGGAGAACTGGACGCATGATTTCAACATCGGGTCCATGGTGCGTACCGCCAATGCGTTCCAAGCACGCCGCGTTCATATTGTGGGACCGCATAAATGGAACCGCAAGGGCGCTCTGATGACCGAGCTCTATCAGCACGTCGAGCATCATCCGTCCATCGCCGAATTGGTGGAGTGCTGGCGCAACCGCATCGCCGGCGAGATCGCCGCCGAACGCGCCCGTGCCGGAGCCGCAGCCATCCACGCTCATGATGTGGCCGTCGATGGCGACAACCAGCGGTTGCATGCGCTGCTGGCTGAAATCGACGCCTGCGATGCCCGCATCAAGGAGCTGGAGTCTTCTCGCATCATCGCGCTCGACATCATTCCCGGTGCCGTGCCCATGGAGACCTATGCCTTTCCCAAGCGCTGCCTGCTCCTCTTCGGGGCGGAAGGCCCGGGATTGAGCCGGAAGGCCCTCGATCTCGCCGACGACGTGGTCTATATCTCGCAATTCGGCTCAGTGCGATCCATCAATGCCGGAGCCGCCGCGGCCGTGGCCATGCACGCCTGGATCGCCCAGCACGCCGTCATCGCTTGAACCGCATGATAGTGCCCCGCGAAGCGGGTCTGAGGGGTAGCGAATTCGTCAATGATCTTCCGACTCGGAACACTAGGCTGGACTATCCGATAACGTGCGGTAGCCATATGTTGACATCGCTGGTGTGGCATGGGCCTTTCGTCTACAGTTGAATCATGATAGAGATTGAAGGGCTCAGCAAACGGTTCAAAACCAAGCAGGCGCTCAACGATGTGACCTTCACCGCCGAAGACGGCAAAGTCACCGGCTTTCTCGGCCCCAACGGCGCCGGCAAATCGACCACCATGCGTGCCGTGCTGGGGCTCATCACCCCGGATCGCGGTCGTGCGCTCATTGACGGCAGGCCATACGTCACACTGCGCGCGCCGATGCGGGCGGTCGGCGCAGTGCTTGACGCCAAATCCGCGTACCCTTCGCGCTCGGCCATCGACCATCTCAAAGCCTTGGCCTACACCAACGACATTCCACGTCGTCGTGTGAACGAGGTCCTCGATATCACGGGTCTCACCGCCGTGGCGAAGAACAAGGCCGGACGGTTCTCGTTGGGCATGAGCCAACGGCTGTCCATCGCGGCGGCGCTGTTGGGTGACCCGCGCAACCTGATCCTCGACGAGCCCATCAACGGTCTTGACCCGGAAGGCGTCAAATGGGTGCGTGAGCTCTGCCGCCACTTTGCCGCCCAAGGCCGGGCCGTGCTGCTGAGTTCCCACCTGATGAGCGAAGTCGCCCTCACCGCAGACAATCTGGTGATCATCGGCCAAGGGCGCATTCTGGAAACCACCACGGTGAACGCATTCGTGGCCGAGCACTCCACCAAATCACTGCGCGTGGTCACACCCGAGCCGCAAAAGCTGCTGGCGATCTTCTCCCGTGCCCCACAGATCACGGTCACCATGGAACAACGCACACCCAACGATCCGCCAACGGGTGATGTGTTCCGCATCATCGGCGCGAATCTTGACGCCGCGGCGCGGGTCTTCGCCCAGGCGCAGCTCGTCACCTACGAATTCCTCGAGGAGCATGCCTCGCTTGAGGAGGCGTATATGGCTTTGACCCATGACCAAATCGAATACCGAGCCAAGGAGGTCACGCGATGAACGCTTCCGCAGGCAATGCCTCCGCCAATGATGCCATCGGAATCATTCCCAACGATGTTTCCGTCAGTCCGACCGGCGCGACACCGGAACCATCAATCGGCGTTACACCGGCCACCGTACCGGACACCAGATCCGACGTGATGCCCGGTCCCGCATACGCCACTGCCGCCATCTCGGACGGCAGTGCAACCAGCCGCCGGGCCAATCGTTGGAATCGTCGCATCCGTCTCACGTTCATGGGCGTGCTGCGCGCCGAATTGCTCAAGCTCAAGTCGCTGACTTCGACATGGATTCTGATGGGGCTGTCTGTGCTGCTCATCGTCGGCATGGCGGCGCTGGGCACTTGGAGCACAATGTTCATGGCGTCGGTGGATCTGAATACAGGCCAGCAACTGGACTCGCCCAGACCCGTGTCTGCGGCTGATGTGTGGTCCGTCCTCGCCTCGTCCGGCACCACCGCTGCGTTGGTCTTCGGCATCTTCGGCGTCATGGCCATTACCAGTGAGTACACCACGTCGGCGGTGCAGGCCAGTCTGGTGGCGAATCCGAGACGCGGCATGTTCTACGTCGGCAAGTCACTGGCTGTGGCGCTGTTCTCCGTGGCTGCGAGCCTCGTTGGCATTGCGGCTGCCGGGTTGGTGGTGTGGCTCATGTCTCGCGGCCATGAGATCACCGCTTTGGGCGATGACCAGATGCGCATCATTCCGGTCACATTGGTGGGTTTTCCGGTGGTCATCATGCTGGTTGCGCTGCTCGCGGTCGGGCTGGGCGGTCTGACTCGTTCCACCGTGGGCGGCGTGTGCGCGGTGATAGTCCTGTTCATGGTGCTCTCGTCGGTGCTGTCCCTGACCTCCGTGCTGATGAACCAGTTCGAATGGCTGGGCACGTTGAGCTATCTGGCGCCGGACGCCGCCATGAACCGGTTCCTATCGGGTGGCGTCGAGTCGTCGTCGGTGCCGGTCGCACTTGAGAAGCCGAGTTACTGGATTCCCTCGTGGTGGCAGTCCGGTCTGTTGCTGTTCGCGTGGAGTACTGTGCTGTGGGGCACTGGCCTGGTCACCGTCAAGCGCATCGATGTGAAGTAGCGGACGGGTTATATAGGTGCTCTATATAGGTCCCACGGATGTGGCTCGTCCGATGATCGGGAACGAGGACGACCGCATCGGTCCGGAAAATTGACGCTGTGAACGTCTCAGCGTCAGTAATTCGATGTTCCATACAGTGCGAACTCGCATTCCGCGTGTCACAAACCGCTCGTATAGTTAAGCCCATGCCAACATTTTCACGCGAAGAAATCGTGCATTTGGGCGATCTTGCCCGAATCGCGCTCACCGATGAGGAAATCACCCGTCTGCAGGGCGAACTGAACGTCATCGCAGACTCCATCAACAAGGTCCAGGAAGTCGCCTCCGACGACGTCCCGCCCACCGCCAACCCGGTTCCGCTGGAAGCCTACCTGCGCCCGGACGTAGCCGAGACCCCGCTCACGCAGGCCGAGGCGCTCGCCGGTGGCCCGAAGACCGAGGCCGGCATGTTCGTGGCACCGCGAATCCTGGGAAGCGAGGAGTGAACCCGATGAGCACCGTAAGCAACGAAACCGCAACTCTGGTCAAGCTGTCCGCCGCCGAGCAGGCCGCAGCCGTCAAGAAGGGCGATGTGACCTCCCGCGAGCTGGTCGAGGCCCACCTCAAGGTGATCGAAGCCGCCGAGCCGTCCATCAAGGCCTTCCTCAAGGTCTCCGGCGACGTGGCCCTCGAGCAGGCCGACGCCTTCGACGCCAAGACGGCGGAAGAGAAGGCCACCCTGCCTGAACTGGCCGGTGTGCCGATCGCCATCAAGGACATGATCGTCACCAAGGGCATCGAGACCACCGCAGCCTCCAAGATTCTCGAAGGCTGGGTGCCGCCGTACGACGCCACCGTCATCGAAAAGCTCAAGGCCGCCGGCATGCCGATCCTTGGCAAGACCAACCTGGATGAGTTCGCTCAGGGCTCCTCCACCGAGCACTCCGCCTACCAGACCACCCACAATCCGTGGGATACCGAGCGCGTGCCCGGTGGTTCCGGCGGTGGCTCCGCCTCTGCGGTCGCCGCGTTCGAGGCCCCGCTGGCCCTCGGCACCGACACCGGTGGCTCGATTCGTCAGCCCGGCGCCCTGACCGGCACCGTGGGCGTCAAGCCCACCTACGGCGGCGTCTCCCGCTTCGGCGCCATCGCCATGGCGTCCTCGCTCGACCAGATCGGCCCGGTCTCCCGCACCGTGCTCGACTCCGCCCTGCTGCAGGAAGTCATCGGCGGCCATGACCGCCGCGACTCCACCTCCATCCCCGAGGGCCCGCGCCCGATGGTCGCCGCCGCCCGTGAAGGTGCCAAGCGCGATCTCAAGGGCCTCAAGGTCGGCCTGATCAAGGAGCTCGGCGGCGACGGCTTCCAGCCCGGCGTCGAGGCCCGCTTCAACGAGGCCGTCGACAAGCTCAGGGAGATGGGTGCCGAGGTCAGCGAGGTGTCCATTCCGCACATCGGCTACTCGCTCGGTGCGTACTACATCATCATGCCGTCCGAGGTCAGCTCCAACCTGGCCCGGTACGACGGCATGCGCTACGGCCTGCGCGTGATGCCGCCGGCCGACGTGCCGCAGACCGCCGCCAACATGATGGCCTACACCCGTGAGGCAGGCTTCGGCGACGAGGTCAAGCGCCGTATCATCCTGGGCACCTATGCCCTGTCCGCCGGCTACTACGATGCCTGGTACGGCTCGGCCCAGAAGGTCCGCACGCTTATCATCCACGACTTCGAGGCCGCGTTCCAGCAGGTCGATGTGCTGGTCGCCCCGACCAGCCCGTCCACCGCCTTCAAGTTCGGCGAGAAGATGAACGATCCGCTGGCCATGTACATGAACGACATCGCCACCATTCCGGCCAACCTCGCCGGCGTGCCCGCCATGTCCATCCCGGCCGGTCTGTCGGACGACGGTCTGCCCGTGGGCTTCCAGTTCATCGCCCCGCAGCAGCGTGACGAGGTCATGTACAAGCCGGCCGCCGCGCTGGAGGCCGCGCTTGAGGAGGACTGGAACGGTCCGATCTGGAAGGACCTCAAGGCCCCGTGGCTCGACGGTCTCGACAAGTGACGGAAGCATCGGAAGGGAAACACAAACATCATGGCTGAAAAACTGATGAAGTACGCCGATGCCACCAAGAAGTATGACGTGGTCTTCGGCTTGGAAACGCATGTGGAGCTCAGCACGAACACCAAGCTGTTCTGCCCGGCCCATATCGAGTTCGGCGGCGAACCGAACACGCAGCTGACCCCGGTGAGCCTCGGTCTGCCGGGCTCGCTGCCGGTGGTCAACAAGGCTGCGGTCGACTACGCGATCAAGCTGGGTCTGGCCCTGCACTGCGAGATCAACGAGTGGAGCCAGTTCGCCCGTAAGAACTACTTCTACCCGGACATGCCGCGCGACTACCAGATTTCCCAGTACGACAAGCCGACCAACGGCAACGGCTATCTGGACGTTGAGCTGGAGGACGGCACCGTCTTCCGTGTGCCGATCGAGCGCGCCCACATCGAGGACGACGCCGGCAAGAACACCCATGTGGGTGGTGCCGACGGCCGCATCGAGGGCGCCGACCACTCCCTCGTGGACTACAACCGCGCCGGTGTGCCGCTGATTGAGATCGTCACCAAGCCGATCGAGGGTGCGGGCGACCGTGCTCCCGAAATCGCCGGCGCCTACATGCGCGCCATCCGTGACATCGTGCGTGCGCTGGGCATCTCCCACGCCCGCATGGAGCAGGGCAACATGCGCGCCGACGTCAACGTCTCGCTGCGCCCGTCCGCCGACGCCCCGTACGGCACCCGTTCCGAAACCAAGAACGTGAACTCCTTCCGCGGCATCGAGAAGACCATCCAGTACGAGATCCGCCGTCAGGCCGCGCGCCTTGATGAAGGCAAGGAGATTCTGCAGGAGACCCGTCACTGGGACGAGGCCACGCAGACCACGGCCGGCGGCCGCGTCAAGTCCGATGCGGACGACTACCGCTACTTCCCGGACCCCGATCTGGTGATGCTGCACATCACCAAGGAACACATCGCCGAGATCGAGTCCCAGATGCCGGAGATGCCGCGTGAGCGCCGCAACCGTCTCAAGACCGAGTGGGGTCTGACGGATCTGCAGATGCGCGACATCCTCAACGCCGACGCCCTCGACCTGATCGAGGAGACCGTCAAGGCCGGTGCCAAGGCCGCCGGCGCCCGCAAGTGGTGGCTGGGCGAGCTGTCCCGCGCCGCCAACGCGCAGGGCGTCTCCCTCGAGGAGCTGCCGATCACCCCGGCCGACGTGGCTGAAGTCGAGAAGCTCATCGCCGACGGCAAGCTCAACGACAAGCTCGCCAAGCAGACCGTCGAAGGCGTGCTCAAGGGCGAAGGCACCCCGGATGAGGTCGTCAAGAAGCACGGCTACAAGATCGTCGAGGACAACGGCGCCATCGAGGCGGCCGTCGATGCGGCGTTCGAGGCCAACCCTGACGTGGTCGAGAAGCTCAAGAGCGGCAACATGAAGCCGATGGGCGTGATCATCGGCGCCGTGATGAAGGCCACCCGCGGTCAGGCCGACGCCAAGGCCGTCACCAAGGTCGTCATGGGCAAGATCAAGGGCTGAGCCGTGGCGTCGTATCACATTGCCTGATCGGTCGGTCAG
Organism: Bifidobacterium sp. UTBIF-78; assembly: GCF_006408945.1. NCBI lineage: Bacteria > Bacillati > Actinomycetota > Actinomycetes > Bifidobacteriales > Bifidobacteriaceae > Bifidobacterium > Bifidobacterium sp. UTBIF-78. Next base: position 1,837 of record NZ_JFAO01000025.1, on the reverse strand, counting down.
GTCGATGATGATATGACGCGACGCGCTCGCTTCGGGCTCCCCTCACTCGAGGGGAGCCTTTTTGCATCAGGGGTGCTGTCGGGCCACCGCCATAGTCGGGCGAGGAATGGTCTCCAAGAGGGATAACCGCCCATCCGTTGCCGATACCGGCATGACTTGGTGAAAGTAACTCGGTGAACGTGTGGCAAATATCCCATTTCAGCCCATTTTCAGCGTTCGTCCAGTCGAGTAAGATATGTTCGGCACTGCAATGTGAGTCGAAACAGGGGACAAATACCAATGGCAGGGACCAACGAGGTGTTGAGCGTGGCTACCGATACTCAGTTGAGGCGTGATTTGCCGGACAGCATTGTCATTCCGCCGATTCGCGGAGAAATGGTGCATCTGCGTCCAGCCACCGTGGATGATTTGCCGCGGCTCGACGAGCTCGACGCCTTCTATGGGGCCTCCAAGATCACCGGAAAGGACGCCGCCACCGAACGTGCAGTGGTCCATACGTGGGTCCGCCGTTCCCAAGCCTGGGAGCACGGTCAGGCGCCGACCGAGTCCGGTGTGGGCGATCCGGAATCGCGTCGCACCATCGCATGGGCCGTACTCACCGACGCCGACCATGACGACGACGGTAAGGTGGACGCCTCCTCGACCGCCAACGTGATCGGCATGATCTTCCTCATCGACGTTGACGGCTGGTCCCGGTCCGCCCGCATCCAGATCATTCTTGGACGGGATTACCGCGGTCGCGGCTATTCCCGTGACGCCATGCCGCGCGTGATGACCTACGGCTTCGCGCCCGAGCCGGCCGGACTGGGCATGCACCGTATCTGGGTGAGCGTGCCCGAGAAGAACACCCGTTCCATCTCCGTCTACCAATCGCTCGGCTTCGTGCCCTCCGGTACCTCGCGTGACGCGTTGTGGGATGCCGAGAACAACAAGTACCAGGATCTTATCGTCATGGACACGCTGGTGGACGAGTACGATCCGATCCGTTCGCTGGACGCTTTTGGCATGCACCTGATCGAGGACAACCCGGGCGTCAAGGAGGCGCTGAGCGCGCGCGAGCACTCCATCGCCATCCAGCAGAAGCGTTCGACCGGTTCCGCAACAGGGAATGTGGCCGATGCCGACGCATCCACGGGGGCAGCCGATATCCTTGGTGAGGCGCCTCAGGAGCCCGGACATGGCAGCCGGTCGGCGGACGACGTCAGTAGAACCGCGCAGCATCAGGATTTCGCTGAAGGCAGGGCCAAGGAGCCGCACACGGTGGCCGAACGGGTCGCGGACGAGGAAAGCAACTGGCCGTACGGCCAAGGCGAGCGTAAGACCTCGAAGGAAGCATGGTGGCGTACACTGGGCCGAGGCCGCAAGCGTGACACGGAAAGTGAGTAATCAAGTATGAGCGCCGAGGATCTCGACAATTACGAAACCGACGCCGAGCTCGCACTGTACAAGGAATACCGGGACGTCATCAAGCTCTTCACCTACGTGGTGGAGACCGAACGCCGCTTCTACTTGGCGAACAAGGTGGATTTCAACGTCCGCTCCGCCGGGCAGGACGTGTATTTCGACGTGCAGCTGACCGACGCATGGGTGTGGGATGTGTATCGTTCCAGCCGTTTCGTCAAGTCCGTACGTATCGTGACGTTCAAGGATGTGAACGTCGAGGAAGTGCAGAAAACCGACATCGACATTCCCGATGACATTCACTGATGTTTCCTGACGGGCGAGTTAGCAGGCTGCGCGCAGAGCGCGTCCATACTTGCCTGACGAGCTGGCCCGTGGAGCGGGTCTGAGGGAGTGACGTCGTCAGGATTCATATATATGGGTCGCTGACCACTTG
>NZ_JFAO01000024.1:0-41154 GCF_006408945.1 Bifidobacterium sp. UTBIF-78 | reverse complement strand
GGGGTATTCTCGTTCACCTGTGGCTTGGCATGACTTGGCATAACGTGTCAGCATGGGCATTCTGTCGATATCGCTCTGTCGATATGTATGGGGAGCGCAGGGTGCGCGCATGAACCGACTATGAATATTCGTGGAGGAAATGCACAAGTGCAGAGTGCGTTTCCCGGCCTTGGGATAAGCTGTCGCTGATTTGGTTAGAAGGAGATTCACAGTGAGCGAAAAGCAATCCGTGGTGATTATCGGCGGTGGCCCCGCCGGTCTGACCGCCGCCTGGGAGTTCGTCAAGGACGGCGGTGCTGAGCATTATGACGTGACCGTGCTTGAGGAGACCCGCGTGTTCGGCGGCATCTCGCGCACCGTGCGCCACAACGGCAACCGCATGGACATCGGCGGCCATCGTTTCTTCTCGAAGGACACCCGCATCATGAACTGGTGGAAGGAGGTCCTGCCGCTGCAGGGCGCCCCCAGCTATGATGACAAGAAGCTGGGCCGCCACCATGATCTGGAGCCCGGCGGCCCTGACCCCGAGGTCACCGACGAAGTGATGCTCAAGCGCCACCGCGTCTCTCGCATCTTCTATGGCGGTCGTTTTTTTGACTACCCGATTTCCCTGAAGCCCTCCACGTTCAAGGCCATGGGCTTCGTGATGACCATGGAGGCCGGCTTCAGCTACCTGCGGTCCATGTTCCACAAGCTGCCCGAGACCAACCTCGAGAACTTCTACATCAACCGTTTCGGCCGTAAGCTGTACTCCATGTTCTTCGAGGGCTACACCGAGAAGCTGTGGGGCCGTCATCCCTCCCAGATCTCCGCCGACTGGGGCGCCCAGCGCGTCAAGGGTCTGAGCGTGCTCGGCGTGCTCAAGAACGCCTTCCAGAAGCTGATGCCGAAGAAGCGCTCCAACGCCGAGGTCGAGACCTCCCTCATCGAGGAGTTCTGGTACCCCAAGTATGGCCCGGGCCAGCTGTGGGAGACCGTCGAGAAGCGTTGCGAGGCCAACGGCGCCAAGGTCATCACCGATGCCAAGGTGGTCGAGGTCCGTCAGGACCACGGTGCCATCTCCTCTGTGGTGTACGAGGATTCCGAAGGCAACCGCACCGAACTCGCCGCCGACCAGTTCATCTCCTCCATGCCCATCAAGGACCTGGTCAACGCCATCGACGCCGCCGGTGAGGACGCCGAAGCGCCCGCGTCCAAGCCCGCGCCGAAGGACATGACCGTCATCGCCAACGGCCTGCCGTACCGCGATTTCGTCACCGTTGGCCTGCTCGTCAAGCGCCTGCGCCTCAAGAACACCACCAACATCCCCACCCTCGGCAACCCGCCGATCGTGCCGGACTGCTGGATCTACGTGCAGGACCCGGGCTACACCGTGGGCCGTATCCAGGTCTTCAACAACTGGAGCCCGTATCTGGTCAAGGATGTGGACGACACCGTCTGGATCGGTCTCGAATACTTCTGCGACGAGGGCGACGCCTTCTGGAACATGAGCGAAGAGGACTGCATCAAGTTCGCCATCCACGAGATGGTGCGCATGAAGGTCATCTCCAGCCCGGACGACGTGCTCGACACCCACCGCGAGAAGGTCAAGAAGGCTTACCCCGCCTACTTCGACACCTACTCCCAGATGGACGAACTGGTCGAATACCTCGATTCCTTCGGCAACCTCTACTGCGTGGGCCGCAACGGTCAGCACCACTACAACAACATGGATCACTCCATGGCCACCGCCATCGAGGCCGTCGGCAACATCAAGACCGGCAAGACCTCCAAGAAGAACGTGTGGTCCGTCAACACCGAAAAGTCCTACCACGAGGAGAAGTAGATAACGGAGCGTCCTCGTCGTTGCTCCTCGGTCGCAGTACCAATTTGTACTGCTTCCCTCGGTGCGCCTAGAGGCCGCACACGTTATCTACTTCCCCTACGGAGAATAAGCGGCAAAGCGTCCTCGTCGTTGCCCCCTCAGGAGGCGTGCGCCTGACTGCTCCCGTTAATCTCCTGTGATTGGCTCCCCTCAGACTGTGAACCTGAGGGGAGTTTTTGTTTTTCGAGACGGTCTCCGGATGGCGGCATTCCTGTTTTGCGTTGGTCGGCTAGCCGTTGTAGAGTATTCGAAGTTCGCTTGGTATCAGAGACGCCGCGAACATCTATGAGCGGTAGCACCGCACAATCACTCTTAACGCCGGCAGTGGCGCAAGCCTGTTCGGTACGGAAAGGGCATACCAGTGGCAAATAGCCAGAACCTTGAGGATATGAAGCTGCCTGAGCTGAAGGAGCTTGCCAAGCAGATGGGTTTGCGTGGCACGTCGACCATGCGCAAGCCGGAACTTCTCGCCACACTGCAGGCCGCGCGCAACGGCGGCGAACCGCCGGCGGGTGTGACGGTCCGTGCGCCCAAGACCACGGCTAAGTCGGCCCCGGCCGTCGCCAAGAAGGAGGCGGACAAGCCCGATACCTCCGGCGACACCTCAACGAAGGCGGTCACTGAATCCGCGCAGCAGGCGGCCAAGGAAGCGCCGGTTGCGCCGGTCGAGGCAGCGGCTCCGGCCCAGTCCGCGCCGGCCCAGAACGTGCCGAGCCAGCCCGCGCAGTCCGACGATTCCGCCGTCAAGACCCGTGCCTCCCGTAGGAACGATCAGTCCGTGGCCGGTGCGGTCGCCCAACTCGACCTGCCGTCCCTCGACGCCGACGCCGAGCCCCGTCGTGCCCGTCGCGTCCAGAATACGAAGGATGCCAAAGATTCCGCCGACGAGCCGCGTGCGTTCCGTCGCCGCAGCGAGGATCAGGCCGATACCGGCCGTCGCAAGACCCGTCAGCGCAACGATGAGGGCGACAGCCTGCTCGCTTCCCTGGATCTGGGCGAGGACGGCGATGGCCGTCGCCGCCGCACCCGTCGTGACGAGGCCGCCGAGCCGTTGATCCGTCGCGTGCGTGACGATGAGGACGACCAGCCGCGCCGTCGCCGTCGTCAGGAAGGCGACGAGGAGAACGTCCGCGATCTCGACGACATCCTGGCCACGCTGCCCACACAGGCGGCTCCGAAGCGGGACGACCAGCCGGAGGGCGACGAGCAGTCGGAGGAGCATGAATTCGTGCGTCGCAACCGCAATCGCGACCGTGGCGTGGACCGTAGCGAGCACAACGATCGCCGCGGACGCCGCATGCGCGGCCGTGACCGTGACGTGCTGGGCGCCGGCGATGAGGACCGTCGCTTCGACGAGCGTGCCGACCGCGACCGCGAGAACCGCCTCGACCGCGTCGATCGGAATGATCGCAATGACCGCCGTGACGAGCCGCAGGAGGATCTGGTGCCGGTGGCCGGCATTATCGACGTTCTCGACTCGTATGCCTTCGTGCGCACGTCCGGCTACCTGCCCGGCCCGAACGACGTGTACGTGTCGATGGGTCAGGTCAAGAAGTACGGTCTGCGCAAGGGCGACGCCGTGCATGGCTCCATTCGCGCCCCGCGTGAGGGCGACCGCCGCAACCAGCGCCAGAAGTTCGTGCCGCTGCAGTCCATCGACTCCATCAACGGTCAGAGCGTGGAAGAGGCCCAGAACCGTCCGCAGTTCTCGAAGCTCACCCCGCTGTACCCGCAGGAGCGTCTGAAGCAGGAGACCGCGCCGAACAAGATCACCGGCCGCATCATGGATATCGTGGCCCCGATCGGCAAGGGCCAGCGTGGCTTGATCGTCTCTCCGCCGAAGGCCGGCAAGACCATCACGCTGCAGAACATCGCCAACGCCATCGCCACGAACAACCCCGAGGTCCACCTTATGGTGGTGCTCGTGGACGAACGCCCCGAAGAGGTCACGGACATGGAACGGACCGTGCAGGGCGAGGTCATCTCCTCGACCTTCGACCGCCCGGCCTCCGACCACACCACGGTCGCCGAACTCGCCATCGAGCGTGCCAAGCGACTGGTGGAGCTCGGCCAGGACGTGGTGGTGCTGCTCGACTCGATGACCCGTCTGGCCCGCGCGTACAACATCGCCGCCCCGGCCTCCGGCCGCATCCTGTCCGGTGGTGTGGACGCCCAGGCGCTCTACCCGCCGAAGAAGTTCTTCGGCGCGGCCCGCAACATCGAAAACGGCGGATCGCTCACCATCATCTCCTCCGCGCTGGTGGAGACCGGTTCCAAGATGGACGAGGTGATCTTCGAGGAGTTCAAGGGCACGGGCAACATGGAGTTGCGTCTGTCCCGCGAACTGGCGGACAAGCGACTGTTCCCGGCCATCGACATCAACGCCTCCGGCACCCGCCGCGAAGAGCTCATCACCGATCCGCAGGAGCTGCCGATCATCTATCGTCTGCGCCGACTGCTGGGCGGTATGGAGCCTGAGCAGGCATACCAGACGCTGGTGCCGCGCCTCAAGAAGACCGCCACCAACCGCGACTTCCTCGCCGCCATCGTGCAGCAGGCCAACAACGGCAACGCGGTCAACGGCAACTGATCGGCAGCCGGAGTCTACGAACGGCAACAAAATCGGCCTTTGAACGATACGGTGTGATTCCCCACAGGCGAATGCTTGTGGGGCACGAAACACACGGTACCGGTCAAAGGCCGATTGCTATGGAGTTCAGGACATTAGGTGTTGAACGCTACCGTGACAAGATGGTGCTTGCACCCAGCTCGCACGGCTTTCCGGTTTGTCCTATTTGTCAGGTCAGCTCACCGCGCCAGCGCGCTCAGCGCCTTGACTTCGGCGTAATACCGGTCGGGATTGAGGCCGTCCACGGTGGGTACGTTGTTCATATGCACGCCGTCGAGGCCGCCGTGCGACACAATCGTCTCCAATGTGGATTGATGCCAGGACGGGGCGAGGTACGGCTCGACCTCCGTCCGGCCCATGGCACGGATGGCGCAGACCAATGCGTGCGCGCCCCAATTCGAGGTGCCGGAGACGATGAGCTGATCGGTCGGCACCGTGCAGGCGATGTCCTCACCGTGGGCCACCACGCCTTCGATGGCATACTCGGCCACACGCCCCATGCCGATTTCATTACCGCCGTCGCCCACCCCGATGGTGTGCAGATCCATTTGCGTCAGGCGGCTCAGTGGCGCGGTCCATTCGGTGATGTCCACGCCACGCATGTTGCGCGGCCGTCCATCCCGTGCGGGGCCCACGCGCTCGATGTAGATGATCGTATCGATGTCATTGGCCTTGGCCATATCGATCACGCCGTTCATCCAACTGTCGAACGCGCCGCTTTCCGTGGGGGCGATCAGCACATGATCGGCCGGCAACTGCGCTTCCGCAGCCGGCCGAATCACCGGTTCGCAGCATTCGTCGCTGACCAGCCAGGCGTCCCCGCCGATGGCGCGCAAGGCCATGCAGACCTCGATGGCGCCCAGCGGCCCGTCGGTTTCGGCGGCGGGTTCCTGCGCCTGCGGAATGAAGAATCCGGTGACCGCCAGCGCTTTGGCCGGCGACCCGACCGTCAGGTGCCGCGCTGCTCGGAACAGGTCACCGCGCGAGAACGTCATCAGCGTTTCCGAACCGCGGCCCACGTCGCGGCTGGCCAGATTCGAGATGCGTGCGATTTTCGGGTAGTACCTCCAGCTGAGCAATGATGCCAGCGAACCGGTATCCGCAGTCATGATTCCTTCCTTTCCCCTTATGTGCCCTTATGCGTCTCGCATTCGTTCCTTACGCGGTGACGGTGCCCAACGGCTGATCGATCCGGACGGAGTCGCCGATCGTTGCGGCCTGATGCAGCGTTCCCGAGGCGGGGGAGGGGACCTCGGTCTCCATCTTCATGGCCTCCAACACCACCACCGGGTCGCCCTGTTGCACCTGTGCGCCGTCATCGACAAGCCATCGCACCACCGTGCCGCTGATGGTGGCGGCGACGGCGTTGCCGTTCGTCACGGCGGCGTTTGCACCGGTAGTCGCACCGGTTCCGGCAAGCGAGCCAGAGGCAGCCAACAGCGCCGCGATGCCGCTCATCGAATTGGGAAGTGGGGAGCCCGCAGCATCGGCGATGGCGGTCATCCCGGTGCACATGGCCGAGCCGGATGTTCCGGTCGGCGCGTTTGCCGTGGCATTTGCCGCCAACCCCGTCAAGCCGGCGCCCAACGCCGCGACTCCGGCGAAGGATGCCGGCAACCCAAGCCGCAATCGTTTGCCGTCCACCTCCACCCAGCTCTCCACCGGCTTGTCCTGTGCGGTGCGCGCGTCGTACCGTCCGCCGGACAACGATTGCACATCGGCGGCGGGCAGGAATTCCTCCTCGATCCAACGGGTGTACACGGCGAACCGTCCGTCCGCCGCGGCGAAATCCGGATGGGCCAATACGGCCTGATCGAACGCCTTGACGGTGGGCACCCCGCCGATCTCCAGCTCGGCCAGCGCCCGCTTGGCCCGCAATAGGCATTCATCGCGCGTGGGCGCCCAGACCACGAGTTTGGCGAGCATCGAATCGAACTGATCAGGCACCACCGACCCGGCCGCAACGCCCGAATCCCAACGGATGCCGGGGCCGGTAGGCACCCGCAGCGAGGTGACCGTGCCGGGGAACGGCACGAAGCCGCGCGCCGGATCCTCGGCGTTGATGCGGAATTCGACGGCATGCCCATGCGGCCGAATCGCCGGTACCGACGCATCCAGCGCCTCCGACGACGTTTCGGCCGCCGATGAACGTTCCCGCGCCGCCAAAGCCGTCGCATCCGCCGCACCGGCCAGAACCACCTCCAGCGGCGTGCCCTCGGCAATCGCCAGCTGCGCCTCGACCAGATCGACGCCGCAGGTCATTTCGGTGACCGGATGCTCCACCTGAATGCGCGTGTTCACCTCCATGAACGACATCGTGCCGTCCGGGTCCACCAGAAACTCCACCGTTCCCGCACCCGTATACCGTGCGCGCTCGCAGATGGCCACGGCCGCGTCCCTGAGCCGCCGTTCGGTATCGGCGGGAAGGAAGGGCGCCGGCGCCTCCTCGATCAGCTTCTGGTTGCGACGCTGCAGCGAGCAGTCGCGTGTGCCCACGGCCTCCACATGGCCGTACGCATCACCCAACACCTGCACCTCCACATGGCGGGGGCGCGCCAGAAACCGTTCGATGAAGCAGTCGCCGTTGCCAAACGCCAGTTGCGCCTCATGCGTGGCCGAAACGAACGCCTCCTCCACGTCCGCCAGCTCATGCACCACCTTGAGTCCGCGTCCGCCGCCGCCATACACGGCCTTGATGGCCAGCGGCAGACCATACTCGCGCGCGAACGCAACCACTTCGGCCGGGTCCCGTACCGGTTCCGTGGTGCCGGGCGCCATCGGCGCGCCCACGTCCGCGGCGATGCGACGGGCCTGCACCTTGGAGCCAAGCTCACGGATCGTCTCGGGGGAGGGGCCGATCCACACCATGCCCGCAGCAATCACAGCCGCGGCGAAATCGGCGTTTTCGGACAGGAACCCGTACCCCGGGTGCACGGCGTCCGCATGCACACGACGCGCCACATCGATGATGCGCCCGATGCTGAGATAGGTTTCGCGTGACGTTCCGCCGCCCAGCGCGTACGCCTCGTCCGCCAGATGCACGAACAATGCATCGGCGTCCGGGTCGGCGTACACGGCTATGGCCGTACGACCCGTATCCTGACAGGCGTGAATCACGCGCACCGCGATTTCACCGCGATTCGCTATGAGAATGCGCTGAATATGACGGGTTTCGCTCATAGTGATGCCTCCGTTGCCTGTTCGTGTGTCCGTTCTGCGAATTCATGTGATGCGATGGCTCCGTCATCCTGCGAAGCGAGCCGCGGGTCGGAGCCACTCGTCGCTGCCATGTGGTGTCTCGCCGGCGTCGCCGTCACGCGGAATGTCACTCTGGCTCCCGGCGGCAATTGTCCCGCCATCGCCAATGATGCCGTGGTCAGCACGGCCACCACCGGGTACCCTCCGGTGACCGGCTGATCGCGTAGGAATATCACCGGCTGGCCGCTGGTCGGCACCTCGACGGCTCCGGCGACGGTCGCCTCGCTGGCCAGTTCGACGGCGTCGCGGCGTTCCAGCGGCACCTCGCCGCTCAACCGCAATCCCACGCGGTTCGACTGTGCGGTGACCAGCCATTCCTGCTCCAGCAGCGTGTTTAATCCCGCATCGGTGAACCAGTCGGCGCGCGGCCCCAACGTCACCTCCAGCGTGGTGGTCGTGCCGGGCGAAGGCAGATCGGAAGGCCAGTCCTCGCGGGGAGCCACGCCGGCCGAGACCGCCGACGGCCGGCGAGTACCAGGGTCGGCATCGCGATGACGGTTGTCGTCCGTGGTGCGTTGGCCGTCGGTAGGCTCTGTGCGCAAGCCGGTGCCGATGGGCACGGTCTGCCCCGCGTGCAATGGCTTGGGACCGATGCCGCTCATGGTGTCGGTGGAGGCCGAACCGAGCATGCGCGGCACGTCGAAGCCGCCCATCACGGCGAGATAATCGCGCAATCCGGCGGTCGGCGTGCCAATCGTCATGGTTTCTCCGTCACGCAACAGGAATGCCTCCTGACCGCCGATGGCAAACGGCCGACCGCCGTCACGCCCCGTGATGGTGATATCGACCGGTGCGCCGGCGACGGCCACGACCGCATCGCCGCTGGCCTGGATCATGGCACCGCCGTTGGTCAGTTCGATGGCCGGTGTGCCCGGTGCGTTTCCGACAAGGGCGTTCGCCAGATGATAGGCGATCGGGTCGGCCGCGCCGGACCCTGTGACGCCCATGTTCGCGGCGTTGCGGCCGTCGTCCTGGAACGTGGCCAGGATGCCGGGGCGCAGAACGATGAGGGCCGAAGTGGAGGGCGATGCGGCGTTCCGCTGGAATGTGTCGGATGCGGCGATGTCTGGGGAGGCTGCGTTTGTAGGGAAATCCGCGCTCGCCGAGGCACCAGCGCTCGCGGGCGAGCCCGAGACTATCGGTGTTTGGGGACGAACCGGCGCAAACCGGACCGTATCGCCGGGCTGCAACAGCGCCGGAACCTTGGCGGAATCATCCCACATCGGCACATCGGTGTGCCCGATAAGCTGCCAGCCGCCGGAGCTTGGGCGTGGGTAGATGCCTGAGAACTTGCCGGCGAGCCCCACGGCGCCTGCCGGCACGGAAAGGCGGGGCGTCGCGCGGCGCGGCACGTCAAAGCACGGGTCGCCGCCGGTGAGGTAGGCGAATCCCGGTGCGAATCCCACGAACGCCACGGACCATGGGGTACCGCAATGCCGCGCGATCACGGCTTCGGATGACAGGCCGAGCATGTCCGCCACCTCGGCCAGATCCTCGCCGTCGTACGTCACCGGAATGGAGATGGCATGGGCGGCGTGTGCGACGTCCACGCGTGTATCCAGCCCCCGTACTGCGGTCTCAAGCTCGGCGCGCGTGGTGAGGAGCGGATTGAAGCGTATGAACAGCGTTCGCGCCGCTGGAATCAGTTCGGTGATTGCCGACAGTGCGTCCGCGTGGTGCGACGCGCGCGCGGCAATCCCCTTCATGTTCGGAGAAACGCCGGCCGGGTAGTCCGCGTCGAAGGTTGGCGAAGAGCCTGGGCGAGCGTGGAGGGATTGACCTGTTGCTGATTGCGTCGGTGTCGTTATGGGCGCACATGCTGATGATTCGGCTGCGGAGGCCGCCGCCTTCACAGCGGCGAACAAGCGCAGCGTCGCGTTCAGATCATCACATTCGATGAGCATGCCGCGATCGCCGCAGACCAGAAACCGCAGCCTCTGGTCTGCGGCGTCGTCGATTCCATTGGATTGCTTGTTGCCGATGATCATACCGTGCCTACCATGCGGTTATCAGCTGGCATGGCCCGCGAACGGCCGAACGGTCACGCCGCCGGCTTCAAGACGCTCCCGCACCGCCTTCGCCATGGCCACGGCCGCCGGCGAATCACCGTGTACGCATACCGAATCGGCGGTGATGGGCACCACGGTGCCATCAATCGCCTCAACGGTGCCGTCCGAAACCATGCGCGCCACGCGGTCGGCCACCACGCTCGGGTCGGTAATCACGGCACCCGGCTCGCGACGGGAGACCAGCGTGCCCGACGGCGTGTAGGCGCGGTCGGCGAACGCCTCGCGGTACACGGCCAGTCCTGCCTGCTCGGCCAGCCGTCCCACGGCGGAACCAGGCAGCGTGAGCAGTCCCAGTGACGCGTCGACCATTTGTATCGCGTGAATCACGCAGGCGGCCTGCCGCTCGTCTGTGACAATCCGGTTGTAGAGCGCGCCATGCGGCTTGACATATGAGACGTGAGTGCCGGCGGCGGTGGCAAGCCCCTCGATGGCGGCAAGCTGGTACATCACGTCCGCCGTGAGATCCTCGTCGGACTCGTCCACATAGCGCCGACCGAACCCGGCCAAATCCCGGTACGACACATGCGCGCCCACCGTGACGCCGTTCTCGGCCGCATTGCGAAGCGTGCGGACCATGACGGCGGGGTCCCCGGCGTGGAAGCCGCAGGCGATGTTCGCACTGGACACCACGGTGAGCAGCGATTCGTCGTCGCCCAGCGTCCAGCGGCCGAAGCTCTCGCCCATATCGCTATTGAGATCGATCGCGGGCATGTCAGGCCTCCTCGTCGATGAATCGGATGGACCAGTTCACGGTCGGTCCCTTCGGCCGCGGGACTGCGGCGTCCTTATACTGGCCGTCAGCCGACGCCCCGGCCGGGGCGGCCATATCAATCAGGCCGGCCGCCATGCCGTCTTCCGGGATGATAGGTGTTTCCATGAATGGCTTCCTTTGCTGGTGATGAAGTGTGTCCATCGGGGCCGGATGCCGCCGTCAGACCATATACCGTCGATCCTCCACGTCGGTGATGAACATGTGCCCCGGCGCATGGGTGATGGCGAAATGCGGCTTGGACGCCATCACCGCGGCCTGCGGAGTCACGCCGCACGCCCAGAACACGGGGATGTCGCCGGGCTCGAGAATCGGGGCATCACCGTAATCAGGATGGTCGAGGTCGGTGATGCCGATGGATTGCGGGTCGCCGACGCACACCGGCGCGCCGTGCACGGACGGGTAGTAGCCGGAGATACGACAAGCATCCGCGACCTGTTGGGCCGGAATGCCGCGCATCGAAACGACCATATTGGACTTGAACGCCCCAGCCGGACGGCACACGATCGACGTGTCATACATGGGCACGTTCCGGCCGGCGGTGATGTGCCGCACCGGGATGCCGTCGTCCATCAGGGGGAATTCGAACGTGAACGAGCAGCCGATGATAAACGTGACCAAGTCATCCCGCCAATAGTCGCGGACGTCCTTCACCTCGGCGACCAGCTCCCCGTCCTCCCAGACGCGGTAGAGCGGCACGTCCGTGCGGATGTCCGCGCCGGGAGCGGTCGACGGTTCGGTCACGCCGGGCTCCATCACCTCCAGCAGCGGGCAGGGTTTCGGATTGCGCTGGGCGAACAGCAGGAAATCAAACGCCTGTTCCTTGGGCAGGATCATGAGATTGGCCTGCGCGTGGCCGCGTGCGATACCGCAGGTGGGGCGCACCTCGCCGGCGCGGAATGCGGCGCGGACTGCGGACGGTGTGGAGTCGGCGTCGAGTGTGGTGGTGAATTGGCTGGTCATGGAACACAACCTACGTGCCGTAATCGTTCGGTGTCATACGGCTATGTGACGGCTGTGTTTCGGACGTTCCCGTGTCGAACTCGGCTGAAACAAACGGTGGCTAGCGTGAAGGCATACGCGAAGGCGAGGCACCGCGCGAAGCGGCGGCAACGGTTGGCGCGTATTGGAATCATTGGAATCGTGAGACTGCCGGGCCATTGGCGGCGATGCGGAATGCGGGCCGCGAAGATGGCTGTGAGTGAAGGAAAGAGGATTCACCGTGAGCTCGATTGTTTTGGGAATGGGTAATGGCGCGCTCATGTTCGGCGACGCTGATGTCAGCGATGTGCCGGACAGCGACCTGATCGAACTGGTGGACCCGGAGACGGTCAACATCAACGCTTTCGACCTGAGTGTGCTGCGTGGCGACGGCATCTTCGAGGCCACCACCGCGTGGAAGGGATTCCCGGTATCGCTGGAGATCCACCTGCGTCGTCTGGTCCGTTCGGCCAGACTCATGGACATGCCGGAGCCCAACGTTGCGGCAATCACGCGTGGCGTCCAAGCGGTCATGAACGCCTACGACGACCCTGAGCCCGGGCCGATGCTGCGCATCATCGTCTCCCGAGGCCTGGATGTGTCCACTGGCGTGGGCAAGGCCGCGGCCGCTGAGGGCAAGACCGCGCCGACCATTTTCATTTTCGAGGACGGCAAGGGCACGTTGCACACGCCCGATCCGATCACCATGGCCTCCATGACCCGCGGCTATCCTTCGGACATCACGGCCCGTGCGCCGTGGCTGCTGAACGGCGCCAAGACACTCAGCTATGCCTTCAATTGCGCGGTGCATCGTGAATGTGACCGGCGAGGTGTGGGCGACGCGGTGTTGTTCACCGAGGATGGCTACACGCTCGAATGCCCGAACTCCACCATCGTGGGCCGATACGGCTCCACGCTGGTCACGCCCGATCCGCGCATCGGCATCCTTGACGGCACCACGCAGCGTGAAATGTTCTCGTGGGCGCTGCAGGAAGGTCAGCAAGCGGTATACAAGAAGCTGCCGATTGAGGAGCTGCGTGATGCCGATCGCCTCTACATGGTGCATGGCGGCTGGGTCATTCCGGTCAAGGAGCTCGACGGCAAGGCGTATGAGTGCGACCCGGCCGAAATCGCGGCCATCAACGATGCGATTCACTCCGGCCGTACCCATGACGACGCGCTTTCCATCGGCCCCACCGGCGATTACGAGTTCTGAACGCCGGTAATCGTCGGTATCTCGGTTGCAAGGGGTACATCGGGGCTGTTCCGGACAGCTATCTGCTTTGCAAGGGGTACCTCAACAGTGAAGTCCCGAGTAGATGCGCCCTCATTTCAACGTCACTACTCGGGATTTTCCGTATTAGGTACCCCTTGCAAAGCAGATAGCTGCGCGCACAGGCCGAAATGTACCCCTTGCAACCGAGATACCGACATGTCGCATGTCATGTTGGCGGAGCATGCCGTGTTTCCGCTGCCTGTCTGCCCGCGCCGGTGCTTTGGATGCGAGGAGCATGGCGTGGTGCCGCTCGGCAGGAGTATTCTCGAATCTATGAGCGAAACGAGCAGTGACTGGCAAAGGACCACCATCGACTCCGCCCAGGCGGCGGCCCATCCGGAAACCGCCCAGGCGGTCGCACGCATCAAGGATTTGCGCCAATCCATCGATAACATCGATTCCGCGGTCATTTCGTTGCTGGCGGAGCGGTTCAAGGCCACGTCCCGCGTCGGAGTGCTGAAGGCCAGTGCCGGCTTCGCCCCGGAGGACACCAAGCGCGAGGATTACCAGATCGAGCGTCTGCACCGCATCGCCATCGATGCGGGATTGGACCCGGAAATCGCCGAGATGTACCGCGAATTCGTGGTGACCGAGGCCAAGAAGCGTCATAAGCGCATTGCGGATGCCGGCGGCGATCCGGGTGTGCTCGACGTGTTCGCCTGACACTGTAACGGCTGGTGAACGATTGAAAATGCGGCATTCGTGAACCGCATCGGTGGTTGATACCCGGTGTTGGTTACGCGCAAGGGCCCATCGAGCTTGTGAAGACTCGGTGGGCCCTTGCTATAGGAGCGCTATAGGGGGCAGTGACGCCTCTCGGCGGTTTCGCCGATTGCTGCGGCCGGCGGCATGGCATTCCGATGTTGAACAACGAGAGCTGGTCTGCATGGTTTTCGCGGGACGTTTCGCTCGGGGTGCATATCGACTAGATTGATATCCGGACGACGGATGCTATGGTCTGGCCCGTCTGATGATGGTGTGTCCCTCGCGTGAATGGATGTTGGATGAAGCTTGCCGCCGCCTTGGTCAGTTGCGCTTTGTGTGTGACCGCCGCCACCGGTGGCATCTGGCTGAGCCGGCCCGCCGACGTGGATTATGATCCGCTGCTTGCCGCTGCCAATGACCGGTATGCGGTGCTTGATGAGAACGGCACGCCCACGCGCTGGTATGTGGCTGGCCCGTCGGCGACGAATGCGGCTTCGGCCGATAACGCCACTGGCTCCGGCAGTGCGCAGGGATCGCAGAATAACACGCAGGATAATCAGGGCGCCGAACACGGCCAGTCGGAAACGTCTGCGGGATGGTCGGTCACGCGCATTCCCGCCGGCTCCGATACCGCGCCGACCTCCCCGTGGAAGGTTGCAGTGACGTATTCGCTGGACGGCCCGAATGTGGACGCCGACGACGTACGCAATGCCTCCGGTCTCGTCGGCATCTACATCGACATCACGCCCGCCACCGACGAAGCCAAGACGAGCATGCCGGTCGTGGCCTTCACCGTGCCCACCCAAGTGGCCGACGACATCTCCGCGGATAAAGGCGTGTCCCTGTCCGCACAAGGCTCCGACACGCTTATCGCCGCTGCGGGAAAGCCCGGCGAAGGGCTGAACTTCAGCTGTTACATGAACGCCAAGGAATTCACGATGAGCCCGGTGGCGTTCGCCTCGCTCCCTTCGGAGGGGAATGACACCGCGGCGACGGGCGCTGATGTCGATTTGGGCGAGGTGTCAGGACAGAATGGTCAGCCGCAGACCAATCAGTCAGATCAGACCGGGCAGACGGCTGACGCTGATGCCGCAGGCGCGGCAGCGCCGCAGTCTGGTGAAGCCGCCCAGTCCGCCGATGCCGCGCAACTCGTCGCGACGGCCACTTCGTTGGTCGATTCCCTCACCGATGCCGGTTCCGGCGAACACCAGCAGCTGATTGAGCAGCTCAAGGCGCTACGGGACAACGAGCGCCGACTGGACCAGTCCGTGGTCGCTGAACGCAAGGCCGCCCATAAGCAGACGTTCGACAACTACATGGCCGCGTACGTGGGCTCCTACACCACCCATCTTTCCGGGTCGATCGGCACCTCCACGCAGCTGCCCGCGCTGATGGGCACCGCCGGGGAATTGTCCGGAGACACGCCCTTGGCTCAGGCGGTCCTCGATCTCGCCGATGCGGTAAACAACGTGAGTGCGGCGCATATGCACGCCGGAGCCGTGGACGCTTTGGACGAGGTGATTCGCCGCATCCAGCAGCAGGGTACCACCGGACTCATCGATGATCTGACCACGGAAGCCGCCGAAGAGGCCACCAAAGGCTCCCAGCAGTATGCGGATGGGCAGAGCCAGTTATCCGCCGCGATGATTCCGTATTCGATGAAGTACACGGACGTCTACACGTCCAATCTGTCGCTGTTGACCGGCGGCACATCCGCCGGCGCCTCCGCCTACACGCAACAGGCCATCGCCGAGACCAACGGCAGTGGAGATCTGAAGGACGCGCAGGCCAAAGTGGACGCCGCGATGGCCACGCTCGCCGCAGCCTGCGAGCACACCGGCAAGTCGCAGGCGCTCAAGCAGATCGTGCTGCGGTTCTCCGACCAGTTCGAAGGTGGCGCGGCGACGGACGATGTAACGAATGGTGCGACGGGCCGTAGGACGGGCGATGCCAAGGATGATCAGGCTGGCGGCCAATCCGTCGCCGATTCGACCGGAGTGAACGCCGTGACCGGACTGGCCGATCCGCAGTCCCAATCCTTCTATGGCCGAACCAAGGCCGCTGACGCGAAACGCAAGGCCCAAGCGGCACTCAAACAGGCCGAGGAGGCCAAGCAGCAGCAGTCGCAGGATGCCAACGCCTCGCTGGTGGACGATACGATTTCGATGTCCGCCGGCGACGTAATGAGCTATGCCAATGGGCTGACTTCGGCGTTGGGCAGTGGAAAGTCCGGGGATGCAGGGCAGTCGGGGGCGCCCGCATCGTCCGACAAGTCCGGGGCGGGCGCCGGGGAATCATCGGACGCCGCCAACTCTGCGGGTTCCGCGGGTTCTTCGGGCTCCGGCAACGGCCAGATCGCCGATCAAAAGGGTGCCGGCAATGACGGGACCGGTGACGGGTCATCCACGACCCAGACCACGCATGACGACACCAATGACGCTCCGGTGCTGTTCGGCTTCGGCAAGGGCGGCACGTTGCTCACGCGCGACATGAGCACGTTGATTGGCGAGACCGTGGATCTTGGCGATGCCGGCGCACTCATCACCCAAGCCGCGACCCAGCTTGGAACCGCCGTGCCGCAGACGCACACCGACCGGCCGCGCTACCTGCTGGTGATTCCCACCGTGTGAATCACCGCAACCGAGCCCTGATATGAAAATCGGCTCCCCTCGCTGAGGGAAGCCGATCTCACTTGTTACTTCTTCACCGGCGGCTCGCCGAGTTCGCTGTCCTCGACGATCACGTTGATGGCGTTTTCGGTTTCGGCCTTGGCGCTCTTGGCCGCGTCGGCGGCGGCTTCGGCGGTCGCGCGCACGGCCTTGATCGCGGCGGCGGCACCCACGAAGGAGATGCGGCCCACCACGCGGCCGGCCTCGGCGATATCGCCCAGAGCGCTTTCGAGGGACTCGCGCACCTCGTCGTCCACACCGAGCTTGACCGACAGAAGCGGCGTCTTCATGGAGACCTTCGCCTTGGACTTGATGCCACGCAGCGCGGCCAGCGCCTCGCCGGCGTGGGCCAGCAGGTCGGGGGAGACCTTGAAGGCCGCGGCGGCATACACGTCCGGAGTCGGCCATGCGGCGCGGTGCACGGAGCCTTCGCCCTCGTGCATCCAGCTCCACACCTCTTCGGTGGCGTACGGCAGGTACGGGGCGAGCAGACGCGCGAATGCATCCAGACCCAGACCCAGCGCGGTGCGGGCGGACTTCACGGCGGCCTCGGACGGCACATGACCGGTCGCGTCGGCGGTGCCGTAGGCGCGGTTCTTGACCAGCTCGATGTAGTCGTCGCAGAACTGCCAGAAGTAGGACTCGATGGTCTCGAGCGCCTTGGAGTGCTCGTAGGCTTCCATCGCATCGGTGGCCTGACGGACTACCAGCGCCATCTTGGCCATCGCGGCGCGGTCCAGCGGCTCGGTCACATCGGCCGGGTCCCAGGCGGCCGTGGCCGCGGCGCCCACATGATGGTTCTCGTCCTCGCGGCCGATGGCCAGCGCGAACTTGGTGGCGTTCAGTAGCTTGATGGCCAGTCGGCGGCCGATCTTCATCTGGCCGACGTCGTACGTGGCGTCCAGACCCAGGCGAGCGGCGGCGGCCCAGTAGCGCACGGCGTCCGCGCCGAACTTCTCGATCGGCTCGTTCGGCACCACGACGTTGCCCTTGGACTTCGACATCTTCTTGTGGTCCGGGTCGAGAATCCAGCCGGACAGCGTGGCGTGGGCCCACGGCAGGCAGTGGTTCTCAAGATGTGCGCGGTCCACGGTGGAGAACAGCCAGGTACGGATGATGTCCTGACCCTGCGGGCGCAGATCCATCGGGAACGTGGAGGCGAACAGGGCCTTGGACGCCTCGTCCGGCTCGGCCCAGTGGGTCACGATCTGCGGGGTGAGCGATGAGGTCGCCCACGTATCCATGATGTCCTTCTCGGCGGTGAAGCCACCGGGCACGTCACGCTGCTCGGCGGTGAAGCCTTCCGGCACGTCGATGGTCGGATCGATCGGCAGGCGGTCTTCGGACGGGGTCAGCGGGTGATCGTAGTCGGCGGTGCCGTCCTCAAGCACCGGGTACCACAGCGGGAACGGCACGCCGAAGAAGCGCTGGCGGGAGATCAGCCAGTCGCCGTTGAGGCCATGCACCCAGTTGTCGTAGCGCACGCGCATGAAGTCCGGGTGGAAGTTGAGCTCCTTGCCGCGCTCGATGAGCTGGGCGTTGAGCTCCGGATCGGTGCCGCCATTCTTCAGGTACCACTGGCGGGAGGTGACGATCTCGAGCGGCTTGTCGCCCTTCTCGTAGAAGTTCGTCATACGCTTGGTCGGCGTCGGCTCACCGTCCAGATCACCGGACTCACGCAGGTGGTCCACGATGATCTTGCGGGCGGAGAACGTGGTCTTGCCGGCGGTCTCCTCGAAGATTGCCTTGCCGTTCTCGTCGGTGATCCAGTCCGGCACGGTCATGACGATGCGGCCGTTGCGCTGGATGATCGAACGGGTGGGGAGCTTGAGGTCGCGCCACCACTGCACATCGGTCACGTCACCGAAGGTGCAGCACATGGCGATGCCGGCGCCCTTGTCCATCTCGGCGGCCGGGTGCGCGAGGATCGGCACCTTGACCTTAAACAGCGGGGAGTAGACGTACTGGCCGAAGTACTGCTTGTAGCGGTCGTCCTCCGGGTTGGCGATCAGCGAGGTGCAGGCCGCCAGCAGCTCGGGACGGGTGGTCTCGATGTAGATCGGGGTGCCGTCCTCGAAGCGGAAGGCCACCTTGTGGTAGAAGCCCGAGTATTCGCGGGATTCGAGCTCGGCCTGGGCCACGGCGGTCTGGAAGGTCACGTCCCACAGGCCGGGGGCGTCCTGCTGGTACGCCTCGCCACGGGCCAGATTGCGCAGGAACGCCTTCTGGGCCACGCGCTGCGGGTGCTCGCCGATGGTGTGGTAGGTCTGCGACCAGTCGATGGACAGGCCCAGCTTGCGCCACAGCGCCTCGAACTGCTTCTCATCCTGGGCGGTGAGCTTCTCGCACAGCTCGATGAAGTTCTTACGGGAAATCGGCACCTGATCCTTGGCGTCGATCTTCTTGCCGTCGGTGCCCTCGAACGGCGGCTTGAAATCAGGGTCGTAGGGGAGGGACACGTCCACGCGCACGCCGTAGTAGTTCTGCACGCGACGCTCGGTAGGCAGGCCGTTGTCGTCCCAGCCCATCGGGTAGAACACGTCGTAGCCGCGCATGCGCTTGTAGCGTGCGATCACATCGGTATGCGTGTAGGAGAACACATGGCCCACATGCAACGAACCGGAGACGGTGGGCGGCGGGGTGTCGATGGAGTACACGGCCTTGCGGTCGCGGGTGTTCTGGAATTTGTAGGTGCCGTTGTCGTCCCAAACGGCGCGCCACTTGTCCTCAAGACCGTCCACGCCGACCTTGTCGGGCAGCGGGGTGAGGTTGGCGGTGATGATGGATTTGCCTTCAGTCATAACGCCAAAGTTTATGCATGTTGCATGACAAGGCGCATGATTCCGCCTATCCCATCCGCACCTCGGCCAGCGGCAGCCGCTGATCCACCATCGCGGTCGGATATCCGGCCAGGCTGGCCCTTGCGGCTGTGAAGCAGACCCGCGTGTACAGCCAATCGGCGGCCGCGTCCTCGCTGAGCGCTCGCGCATACGTTTTCATCCGGGCCGCATAGTCCGTCTCATTCGTGGCCGCACGGGCCGAGGCGTACGCCTGCTGCGCCTCGGCATCGTCATAATGGAATATGGAATCGGTGTCCACGAACATGCCGGCATCATCCGTGCCGTTCATGCTCAGAATCGTCATCTCCCATGTGCCCGCCTGAATCCGGGCCGCATAATCGGCGTCGGGAAGCACCTCCAGATTCACGCGCGGGCGTGCTCCCTGTTCGATCTGATTCTTGATGGTCTCCGCCACGGACCGCCATCGCTCGGTGACCACCAGATTCACCGTGGTCAGGTACTCGTCGCCGAAATACGCGAGCATCGACTGTGCCTTGACGGTGTCGTAGGGGAATAGGCCGGTCAGGTCCTCGTATCCCGGCTCCATGGCGCTGATCGGCCCGCCGAGCGCGCCGCCCGAGTCCTGCTGCGAGGCGGCGATCCCGGTCGCGTCGATCTGATGACGGAACGCCTTGCGTACCTGCTCGTCCGAAAGCAGCGAATCGTTGCCGTGATTGTACGCCAGCAGCACCTTGGATGTGGTCGCGCCGGTGCTGACGGTCACCTTGCCGCCGGTGCCGTCCGACTGCCCGCCCGACTGCCCTTCCGACTGTGCGCCCTGCCGCAACGTGGTCGCGACGTCGGCGCCCAATCCCGGCGCCCAGTCGATCGCGCCACTGCGCACGGCTTGGGCCAGCGCGTCATCGTCATCGTATGCGGTGATGGTCACGGCCGCGCTCGCCGCCAACGTGCCGTGGTAGGCGCCGTTACGCTTGAGCGTCAGCGACCGTCCGGGGCGGAATCCGTCCACGATGAACGGCCCGGAACCGGCGGACTGCGTCGCGTAATCGATGCCGACGCCCTCGGCATCGAACACCGCGCCAAGCGGACCGGCCAGCGCGCGCGGCAGCGTGGGATTCGGTTGTCCCAGTGCGATGACCACGGTGTGGGCGTCCGGATTGGTCACCGACCGCAGGTCGCCGAGCGCATCCACGCCGCTGGCCTTGGCGACGACCGACTGCTGCATGGACCAGACCACGTCCGTGGCGTCGAGCGTGTGCCCGTTCGAGAACGTGGCGCCGTTCGCGATGGTGAACGTATAGGTGAGTCCGTCCTCGGACACCGTCCAGCCCGTGGCCAGACCGGGTTTGAGCTGATTGTGCTGGTCCGTGGTGACCAGCGTCTCGTAGACGTTGCCGATGAGCAGTCGTTCGGCCGAGGGGACCGTATCGAGTGCGGTGACGTCGGCGGAGCTGCCCAACTGATTGGTTGCGCCGGTCGTACCGTTCTCGCCGGCCGTGCTGGCCGCGGCGGCGAACGGGCGGATATCCAACGACTCCGGCACATCGGTGACGCCGACCTTCACCGTGCCATCGGTTGAGGATGCGGCGGCACCGCCGAAACCCGGCCACGCGATGCGATGATGTAGCACCGACCAGCCGCCCCAGACGAGTGCGCTGAGCAAGGCGACCATCCCCAGGAACACGCCCCACTGGACCCATGCGTGGACCCATGCGCCATGCCGTTCGCTCCGTCTGCCTTGTTGCATGGGCCCAAGTCTAACCGGTGCCGCTGATGGCGCGCGGCTGATGACGCGCATGGCCGGCGGTTGTTTCAGACATCCCGAATTATCGGCTCGCGGGGCGGAATCGGTTCCGGTACGGGAACGGCCACGCCCCGGCAGTAGCGGTCATCGGTGGCAGTCACCACTGCCGGGGCTGGAAGTGTGTACGCCATCTTGGCCTTCGCCGCCAAGGGCTAATCGCTACGAGGCTGTGGGCTCGAAGCTTGGACAGGTATCGGCGAGCGGGCAGTGGCCGCAGTCGGGCTTGCGGGCGTGGCAGATGGCGCGTCCGAACAGGATGAGCCGGTGACTCAGATCGGTCCATTCCTCAGGCGGAAAACACGCGGTGATCTCCTTCTCGACCTTCACCGGATCGGACTTCGCGACCCGCCAGTCCGTGCGCCAGCGCAGGCGCCCGGTCACACGCATCACATGCGTATCCACCGGGAATCCGGGAATGCCGAAGGCGTTGCCGAGCACGACGTTCGCGGTTTTTCGCCCCACGCCGGGCAGGCTCGTCAGCTCCTCCATCGTGTGCGGCACATCGCCGTTGAACCGCTCGTCCAATGCGGCGGCCAGTCCGAGGAGATGCTGCGTTTTCGACCGGTAGAAACCGAGCGGATGGATGATATCCTCCACTTGGGCCGGATTGGCGTTGGCCAGCGCAGCCGCGGTGGGATAGGTGGCGAACAGTTCCGGGGTGACGGTGTTGACCCGTTTGTCCGTGGTCTGGGCGCTCAGCACCGTGGCGATCAGCAGTTGCAGCGGCGTTGAGAAATGGAGCGCGCATTTCGGTGCCGGAATCACCTGGCGCAGGATGTCGTATTCATCATGCATGCGTGCGATTCGCGCGGTTTTGGATTCTCGCATGAGTGCCTTGCGAAGACGCGGAATCAGGCGGCTGCGTTGAGGTCAGGGGTGTCGCCGGCATCGATGGAACCTGCGCGGGATGAGGCGGACTGTGCGGCCTGCTTGGCCGCCGCCGTGCCACGGTCGTTCTCCGGCGGGTCGAATCGGTAACCCACGTTGCGCACTGTGCCGATGAGATGCTCGTATTCGCCGCCGAGCTTGGCGCGCAGACGACGGATGTGCACATCCACCGTGCGGGTGCCGCCGTAGTAGTCGTAGCCCCACACTTCCTGCAGCAGTTGTGCACGGGTGAACACGCGGCCCGGATGCTGGACCAGATACTTGAGCAGCTCGAATTCCTTGTAGGCCAGATCGATGGGCCGGCCGTGCAGCGATGCGGTGTATCCGTTGGTGTCCACGATGAGGTCGCCGGAGCGAATCTGCCCGTCCTCCACGGTGGTGCCATCGTCGGATGCGGCTCCCGCGGGCGCGGCGGCCGGCGCGTTTCCACGTTCGGAGACCAAACGCAGGCGACCTTCCACCTCGGCCGGGGAGGCGGTGGTCACCACCACATCGGCGATGCCCCACTGCGAATTGACCACGGTGAAACCGCCCTCGGTAAGCACCAGCACAATCGGTGTGGACAGGCCGGAGGCGTGGATGAGACGGCACAACGTTTTGGCGGTGGCCAGATCGTCGCGCGCGTCCAGGAAGAGAATCGTGTTCTCCGGCATCTTCACCAGGCTCGCCGCATCCATCGGCAGAACGCGCACGCGGTGGGAGAGCAACGCTAGCGACGGCAGAACCGTGGCGGGGTCGCTGGCGAATGTCATCAACGTAAGATCCGTCACGCTAATTCCCCCTCTGATGAATCCGCGGTGCACGCCGTGGGTGTGATCAATCGTTACGATCGTGGGACCGGCGGGTTGAAGCCGCTACCGTCACGTTGTCTTTCATTGTACGCTCGCGTCTTGGACACATGAATGGCAACGGTACGGAATATGAACAGCGAACGGATTCGTGTCGGATGCGCGCCGCATGGCGACCGACGGGCGCTATACGAAGGTCAGGCGAGGATACGCGTGAGCAGCAGGGTGGCGGCGGCGATGGTCACGCCCATGAGCATCACCGGCAGCAGACCGGTGCCGATCCAAGGGTGACGGATGGTCGGGTCCGGATCGGCGTCGCGCACCCACAGTGTGGAGGCCACGGCCAGCGCCAGCGCCAGCGCCACCATCACGATGATGGTGACCGTGCCGACGAGGGAATCCTTGAGCAGCAGGGCACCCAGATTCGGCAGGAAACACCAGCCCGCCACTGCGATTGCAGCCACGCCCGACGTGACGGCATGGGAGAGCGCGCGGATGAGATGGGAGCGGTTCTCGCGGGCCATCTGGCGGGCGAAGGACAGAATCACCAGCACCACCAGCAGCAGGCCGACGGCCAATGCCCAGGAGTACCAGGGCAGGGCGTTGCCGTCCGGAGTGGACTGGTCGGCCGGTGCCTTGCCGGAAGGGAAGGGCACCACGACGAAAAGCAGTGAAACCACGCCGAACACCAGCGTTGCCGCACGATCCAGTGTGGTGCCGCGGAATGGCCAGAACAGCACGAACTGACTGAGCACCAGCGCCGAAATGATCAGCGGAATCGCCGGCAGCGGACCGGGGGAGGGGATGGCCGTGGCCGCGATGAGCAGTGCATAGGCTGTGAACTGGATCAGCAGCATGCCCAATGCCTTGTTCTTCCAGTTCGGTTGGGTGATTTCGCTCATGTACAGCCTCTCAGTCGGGAAACGTCTCATAACATCCTACTTCGTGCAGAGGAACGTGCCGGGACACGGTAGGACTTACACGGTGGGACTTGAGCAGTAGGTGCGCAGTAGGACTTACGGGAGCGCGGTCAGAATGCGATGATGCCCATGTGCTCGAGCAGCACCTTGACGCCGATGAGGATGAGCACCACGCCACCGGCGATTTGCGCGGGCTTCTGCCAGCGGGCGCCGAACGCGCGTCCGATGTACAGGCCGGCTGCGGAGAACAGGCCGGTGACGATGCCGATGGAGGCGATGGCGAAGACCATGTTGGTCTTCATGAACGCCAGACTCACTCCCACTGCGAAGGCGTCAATACTGCATGCGACGGCCAGCGGGAGCATATGCTTCCAGTCGAATTGCGCGGTTTCGCGGGCGTTTTCCTCGTCCTCCTCGAATGCTTCGTGGATCATGTTGCCGCCGATGAAGACGAGCAGTCCGAAGATGATCCAATGATCGAACGAGGTCACGTACGAGCTAAAGGTGGAGGCCGCGAAATAGCCAAGCACCGGGAACAATGCTTGGAATCCGCCGAACCACAGAGCGGTTTTGACGGCGTCCCGATAACGGACGCGAGTGACGGTCAGGCCTTTGCCGATGGATACTGCAAACGCGTCCATGGCGACGGAAACGGAAATCAACAGCGTTTGAATAATGATCGAAATCATGGTGTGAAGAAGGTTCATCGCCGGATGCACCCATGCGATGGGCCTCGACCAGCGTTCCCACACGCCGCCTACGCCTAATTGAAAAGACAAGGCGCAAGTATACAGCAAGAGGCCCCCGAAGGAGCCTCTTGCTAGGTTTTAGCAGAAGGAAGAAATCACTTCTGAGAATTGATCAGACGCTCACGCGCCTCAGCGATTTCCTTCTCGGCGACGGTCCTGCAATTATGGACGGCCTTTGGCCGGCTCAATATTGGCTCAGACGCTGTCGCGTCTTCGCACGTGGCCGCCGCGAAGCCCACCGGGCTTCGCTGAAGGAGATCACTTCGCCGCGCGCGTTTCACGCGCCTTCGCGGCGTAGCCGCTCACCTCGGCTAGTGACAGTCCACTGGACTGTCACTTAGACGCCTCGGCCAGACGCTCACGCGCCTCAGCGATTTCCTTCTCGGCCACGTCCGCACCGGTCCAGTAGTCGCCGGGCTTGACTTCCTTGCCGGGCTCGAGGGCCTTGTACTGCTCGAAGAAGTGCTTGATCTCGGCGAGGTGGTACTCGTTGACATCCTTGACGTCCTTGACGCCGTCGTAGCGGACATCGGCCGGCACGCACAGCACCTTGTCGTCGCCGCCCTCTTCGTCCTCCATGTGGTACAGACCGACGGCGCGGCACTCGATGACGCAGCCCGGGAACACGGAGTTGGTGACCATCACGAGGGCGTCCAGCGGATCGCCGTCCTCGCCCAGGGTGCCCTCGATGTAGCCGTAGTCATCCGGGTAGCCCATGGCGGTGAACAGCTCGCGGTCCAAGAAGACGCGGCCGGTCTCCTGATCGACTTCGTACTTGTTCTTGGAACCGCGCGGAATCTCCACCACGACGTTGAAGGTCTCTGCCATTGTTATCTCCTTAGGGAATCGGCAAACTATTCGTTACACACACTACTACTTGTGGCGACGAGTCCGGAACCGTCACTGCACGGTCAGGACGTGAGCCACATCCGCCCACGGCGCGAGCGAGACGAAGTTGTCCCAGCCCCACTGGAATTCGCGGCCGGTCAGCTCGTCGCGCACGTTGAGCGGACGGTCGGTGGGCAGACCGAGCTTGTCGAGATCCAGATGGACCATCGCCTGATGCGCGTCGTGACCATCGAGGTTGACCACCACGATGAGCGTGTCCGCCTGACCGGTGCCGGTCAGATCGGCCGGCGTATGACGGGCGAAGGCCAGGATGTTCGGATCGGAGGTCTCCAGAACGGTGAGGTTGTGGTAGCTCAGCGCGGCCGGGTGGGAGCGGCGGATCTTGTTCAGCGCGGTGAGCATCTTGGCAACGCCGTACTTCTTGGCCTTGTCCCAATCACGGACCTTGACCTCGTACTTCTCGTTGTCGATCTGCTCCTCGAAGCCCGGACGCTGCTTGTTCTCCAGCAGCTCGAAGCCGTTGTAGATGCCCCACGACGGCGAACCCATGGCGGCCAGCACCGCGCGCACGCAGTGGCCGGCGATGCCGTTGTCGCGCACGTAGGCGGTGAGGATGTCCGGCGTGGTGGGCCAGAAGGTGTTGTGCTGGTAGTATCCGTCGTCGCCGTTGGTGACGGGCAGGTACTCGGCCAGCTCCTCCTTGGTGTTGCGCCAGGGGAAGTAGCAGTGGGACTGCGTGAAGCCCACGTAGCTCAGCGCGCGCATCATGCCCGGACGGGTGAACGCCTCGGCCAGGAACAGCACCTCCGGGTGACGCTTGGTCACGGCGGCGATCACGTCCTGCCAGAAGCGGACCGGCTTGGTGTGCGGGTTATCGATGCGGAAAATGGTCACGCCCGCGTCGATCCACAGGTTGAGGACGCGCTCGACCTCCTTCTCGATGCCGGGCATATCCGTGTTGAAGTCGATCGGGTAGATGTCCTGATACTTCTTCGGCGGGTTCTCGGCGAACGCGATGGTGCCGTCCGGCTTGTGACGGAACCATTCCGGGTGCTGCTTGACCCACGGGTGGTCGGGCGAGCACTGGAGCGCGAAGTCCAGAGCGATCTCCAAGCCAAGCTCATGCGCGCGCTGGCACAGGGCCTTGAAGTCGTCCATGGTGCCGAGCAGCGGATCCACGGTGTCGTGGCCACCCAGTTCGGAACCGATGCCGAACGGCGAGCCCGGGTCGTCCGGACCGGCGACCAGCGTGTTGTTGCGGCCCTTACGGTTGGTTACGCCGATGGGGAAGATCGGCGGCAGGTAGACGATGTCGAAGCCTTCGGCCTTGGCGCGTTCGAGACCGCTGATCGAAGTCTTCAGGGTGCCCTGCGTGATCTTGCCGGTCTGCGGGTCGCGGGTGGCGCCTTCGGAGCGCGGGAAGAACTGGTACCAGGCCGCGAAGCTGGACTTCGGGCGCTCGACCTTGAAGCGCTGCGGCTGGCTGGCGGACAGTCCGTCGCGCAGCGGGTGGGTTTCGTGCAGGGCGGCGATCTCCGGGTTGTCGCCGGCGGCCAGGCGCTCCTTCGGGCTCAGCTCCTTGTTGGCCATGGTCTCGGCGGCCTGCTCAAGCACCTTGCGGTCCTTGGCGGTGATGCCGGATTCCTTGGTCAGGGCCCAGCGTGCGAGCAGTTCGGCGCCGGAGTTGAGGGCGTTCTCCACGTCGTCCTCGACCTTCACCTTGATGCGGGCGTCGTGCAGCCACGAGGTGTAGGTGTCTTCCCAGCCTTCGACGGTGACGGTCCAGATGCCCAGCTGGCGCTTGACGGCCGCGTAGCCGTCCTCCCAGGGCTTGAGGTCGCTGTGTTCGCCGCACTTGAGGTTGACTTCCCAGCGGTCGAGGCCGGGGTTCGTGCAGGTCATCGGCAGACGCATGGTCTCGCGGCCGCGCGGGTTGCGCACGACGGCGGTGGCACCCACCTTGGTGCGGCCCTCGATGAACACCTGGGCGGTCACCTTGAACGGTTCGCCGATCTCCACGCGGGCCGGATAGGTGCCGCGCTCCTCGCCGGGGGTGACGTCCATGATGTTGATGCGGCCGAATTCGCCGGGTTCCTTGACCTCGATGACGGGCGCGGGGGCCTCGACCACCAGCCCGTTCAGGGCCTCGTTCATGCGGCGCGTTTCGGGGTCAACCCGTTTGCGCTTGGTGGTGGGCTTGGAGGCGGCGGTCTTGGACGTCTTGGAAGCGGACTTGGTGGTCTTGGCGGCGGAGGTCGCCTTTGACTTCCGGGACGTGGTGTCGGAGTTATCGGAATTGCGCTGAGCGCTTTGTAATACTGCCATAATGCCCATTCTAGGGGGGTGCGCGCGATTTTCGGTATTTCGCGTGCATTGTGGATAACTTTCATGTAAACGTTCGATAAACAGTGTGATGTGGATAACTCGGAGGGGGATGTTATCCACAACTCGCCGGTCGGCGCCAAGCTGGAACCACATTGGTGTGGAGACGTGGCTTTGGCCGGTGAAACCTGACAAGCTCGAACCTACCCGCACGCGAGGAAGCGTGCGGGGCCACATAAATCAAAAGGAATCAACGAAACCAACAAATAACGAATCGCGCGAATTGCGCGGATCGTGCGAATCGCGAGGATCACGCGGATCCACGATCGGCGAGATCGAGAAATCGGCGCGATCGAAGAGAAAGGACCACCGAGATGTTCACCCACTGGATGCCAGCCCAATGGCGGCGACGGAGCATAGCCGCACTCATCACACTCCTCACCCTGACCCTGCTACTCGCACTCATCATCACCCCAACCCCCTCCCACGCCGATTCTTCTTCTCCAAATGAGTGTGCTAAATCAATAGAATCTGACAATACGGTTGAGCCTGATTTGTCTGATAAGAGTGAAGATGCAGTTCCAGCCCCCATTGCCATGGGCCCTTATATTTCCCCAATTGTTTCTACACGAGTGAAGGACAAAGCTGTCGACTCAGAATCGCCGATTATTGATGAGGTGACTAGTGATCTATTAAATTCAGATATCGGTTGGCCTGTAGGTCTGGAACTACGAGCAAGTGGTTATTACTTCGAGGGTATTGAAAGCAATAATCTTGGGACGATTATTTCCCCTGAAACTGGAGAGAGTACATCAGATTTCCTTGCTCGTTTGGCAATTGAAGGGTATGTGCCGGCTGCGTATGGGGAGGCTTGTTTTACCAGCGCTGGTCAAACTGTCGAGGCACAAGCTATGACGGAGCTCGGAGGGACAAAACCATATTTTGCTCGGAAATACGGCGATTTTGGTACGTGGGTCTGGGCGTTTGAGCGTAGTCGGCAAAGTGCTAAAGCTCAAGAATATCTAGAAAAGGATTGGACAAGCTCCTTTATGGATGATGAAGAAACTAATTCAATTCGTGCGCCAATTGAAGTAACTTCTGAAGTGTCGGAGCATATTGTCGAAGTTGGTGCGAGTCTGAATGATACGATTACTGTTTCTGGTTTTCCTGAAGACCATGGAGCATTTGCAGGGAATGGTGAATATGGTTTTGGGGCAGATGAGCCGTATGCGCAGATAAGCGTATGGTGGGCAGGTGACCCGGATAATCCGGCGAATGATGCGATGTATGAGCCTTCTGGTTCTGGAATTCCCGAGGAAGATCAGAACCATGAATTAGTGACTCAATGGAATGTGCGTGCCGTTAATGGGACTTACTCTCTTGACAAGGGGCGAGTAGATGGAAGTGAGACCCCAGTTAGTGTAATTGCCAAGAAGCATGGTTGGTATGTATTCGTATGGTCGTTTAAGGGCGATGACAGGGCAATGCCAGTATCCAGCAGTTATGATGATCCCGCAGAACGAGTTTTTGTGGTTGAGCCGGAAGTGGAGGAGGAGCCGGAAGAACCACGAGAAGAGATAGAGGAACCTGAGGAACCAGACAAAGAGGAACCTGAAGATGAGGAGATAGAGGAGACGGTTCAGAAGACGGTGGCTGGTCCGAAGCAGCTTGGCAAGACGGGTTCGGGGGTGTTGCTGGTGACCGGTATCGGTGTGGCGGTTCTTTCGGTGGGCGCCATAATGCTGGCGGTCATCAAGCGTCGGAGCCTATAGGCGCCAATCGGAAGTGAGTCTGTTTCTCGGGGGTGCTATCTGTTTGGGTGACTCCCGAGAAGCTCACTTCAGTCATTGACTGCGTTTTGATGTGTTTTAGGCATCATTTTGATGAAAATATGATGTAACATTATTGATGGGATACTTGATGGAATTCGAGTACGATCCAGAGAAAAGCAAGAGCAACCTTGCCAAGCACGGCATCGATTTCGATGAGGCGCAGCGGTTATGGGATAACTCCAAAACGGTGGCCCTCGTTGCTGCCCATGCGGGTAATGACGCGGTTCGGTACTTGGTCCTCGGCATGAATGACGGAAAGCGCTGGACTGCCATTACTACGAGGCGTGGCAAAAGGATCCGTATTATATCAGTGCGTCGTTCACGTAAGAACGAGGAGGCGATCTATGACCAATACGAGTAATCCCGGCCGTGAGGTCACTGGCAGGAAGCTCGATGAGATGTTCGATGCGGGCGAAGACGTTCTTGACTACTTTGACATGGAACATGCCGTTGTCGAGCACCATCCGCCGCTGGAGAAACGGGTCACCTTCACCATGCCGGCCTGGATGGTCAGTGCGTTGGACGAAGAAGCGAGCGAATTGGCGATTAGCCGAAACGCCGTGGTGAATACATGGAT
This sequence comes from Bifidobacterium sp. UTBIF-78, assembly GCF_006408945.1. NCBI lineage: Bacteria > Bacillati > Actinomycetota > Actinomycetes > Bifidobacteriales > Bifidobacteriaceae > Bifidobacterium > Bifidobacterium sp. UTBIF-78. The sequence continues at coordinate 11,404 of NZ_JFAO01000024.1, read as the reverse complement.
TGCCGAGCGGCTGCGTCGTGCCCATCGTCGTTCGTCGTCTTCCAATCAGGAGTGACAATGATACGTAATGTGGCTGGAATCCCGGTGATTCCAGCCACATTGTTGCCGCTGTGCGCCAGAGGGTGAAGTATGGTCTGACGGCTTTCCGAATAGGTTCGGGAAAACCGTTCTTCCTACGAGGCTCGTATCGAATCGTCTATTCGAAAATCGTGACCCAATTGGGGTCGCGATGGGCGGCGAAGCACATGGAAATTTGTTCGGTGTTGTTTTTCTCCTCGGCAAGCTTTGGTAGGTCGCCCTCGGAGAAATAGCAGGTTTCCGTGGTCTCGATATTGGGCTCAAACTGTCCGCCAACACGCGTGCACAGGACGAATATCTTGCAAACTCCATAGGCGTACGGTGGCAGATTGTGCTTGGCCCGGTCCTAGTTCCGACGCCGGTCAATGGGGATCAACCCGGATTATCGGGAATCGTGGGGTAAATTCTGGTGAAACGAAAAATGGCTAGGAACCTTACGATTCCTAGCCATTTGCATTGGTAGCGGGGACAGGATTTGAACCTGTGACCTCTGGGTTATGAGCCCAGCGAGCTACCGAGCTGCTCCACCCCGCGACGGCTTGTCTTTCAGACAGCTCTATCTAATTTACTCAGGGACCTGTGAAAGTCAATTCACGGCGTGTCGCCTTTTGTCAGGCCGGTAGCTTTTGTGCGTGCGGGTCGTGCATTGCTGATTATCCGGCGCGGAGTTGGAGTGGCGTTCCTTCGCGGCTTCGAATGCATCGAGTCCGAGGGCGTGAAGTGAGACGCGAGAGGGAGCGACACAAGGCGTCTCCAAATGCATCGAGCCGATGGCTCCTCGTGCAATGCCGCGGCCCTGGAGGTTCCGAACGCATCGTGCACCATAACGTCGTAGCAACGTCGTAGCGCATCATGACTCCCGCATCGCGTCCATAGCGCGCCATAACGCGAATCTATGCCCCCTATATATGCCGAACGCAACCCCTATGCATGCGACATATCCGCGGGGCGGCCATAATGAAGACATGCCTATCAAGATCCCCAGCGGCCTGCCGGCCCGAGACATCCTCGATTCGGAGCGCATCTTTGCCCTCGAGAAGCCCGAGGCGGAGCGTCAGCGTGTCCGCCCGCTCAAGCTGGTGATCCTGAATCTGATGCCCAAGAAGATCGAGACTGAGACCCAGCTGCTGCGTCTCATCTCGAAGAGCCCGCTGCAGGTCGAGGTCGACTTCATGAAGACCTCCACGCACGAGAGCACGCACGTATCCGCCGACCATCTGGTCAAGTTCTACGAGACGCTCGACGCCTTCAAGGACAACTACTACGACGGTTTCGTGGTCACCGGCGCGCCGGTCGAGCACCTCGCCTTCGAGGAGGTGGATTACTGGGACGAGTTCAAGACCATCCTCGACTGGGCGTCCTCCCATGTGTTCTCCACCATGTACCTCTGCTGGGGCGCCATGGGCGCGCTCTATTACCGTTACGGCGTGCGCAAGGTCGATTATCCGCAGAAGATCTTCGGCGTCTTCCCGCAGTATCTGCAGGACGAGTACTGCTTCCTGACCAACGGCTTCGACGAGATCGCCCTTCAGCCGCACTCGCGTCTGGCCGGCGTGAATGAGGCTGATGTCGCGCTGAAGCATGATCTTCAGGTGCTCACTTGGGGGCCGAAGTCCGGTCCCGGTCTGATTGCGACCCGCGACTTCTCCGAGGTGTTCGCCCTCGGCCATTGGGAATACGGCAAGTACACGCTCGCCGAGGAGTACGAGCGTGATATGGCCAAGGGGCTGACCAATGTGCCGTTCCCGAAGAACTACTTCCCGCATGACGACCCAACCCTCGAGCCGCTGTTCAGCTGGCGCGCCCACGGCAACCTGCTGTGGCGCAACTGGCTCAACTGGGTCTACCAGACCACGCCCTATGACCTCTCGGAGGTGCCGCAGCTGCGCGCCGAGAAGAAGCTCGGTACCGACCGCTCGATTCGTCATGAGCCGGGCAGTCCGCGCAACGACGGCTTCGGCCCGTTCCTGCATGACGGCTATGGGGTGATTCGCGGGGAGTGATGCCGGCGCCGGCGGGTGGGCAGCTGACTGTCCGCGAACGGTCCAAGCCGGTCCACGCCGGTCCGCGAACAGGTCCGCACCTGTCCGCGAGATGGTCGCCCCGTTCGCTGTCCGGACACTATGGTGTCCACGATTCGGACAACGAAATGAGCGAAATACGTCACACCAAGTGGAACTGTCGAATAGTGCAATGGCAAATTGCCAAGTCGTAAAACCCTTATGGCAGTAGGGCTCCCGGGCGACACGCCAAAGCCGCCGCCGCTTTGTCCGGTCACAGGCAAATAATCTCTCTCAGTCATTCGGAGTCGAATGCCCAGCGCCGACTCTCAGTCCCCGCTTAGCAGACCCCGAAGCGGAAGACGAAAGTAACCGCTGCGTCACATTCGCCGTTTTCGCTGGTCTAAACTGACACCTGACATTGAAGAAGCAGGAGGCGAGAGAATGAACGAAGCCCTTGTGAACGGGCTGGCCTTGGCCGCTGATGGGCCGGATTTCCCGACCGTCAATGATTTCCTTCTTCCTGAAATCATTTTCCCCGGGACTCCCTTCGCGATGGACCGCATCATCATGGTGCGCGTCATCGCCACGGTTATCATGCTGATCATTCTGGGGATTTCCGCAGCGCGCGCCAAGCTGATTCCCGGCCGTTGGCAGGGTGCCATCGAATGGGTGATCGAGTTCGTGCGCGATCAGATCGTCTATCAGGTGATGGGCCGTGAACGTGGCCGTCGCTATCTGCCGATGATCACCACGATGTTCTTCACCATTCTGGTGTTCAACCTGTGCGGCATCATCCCCGGTTTCAATATCGCCGCCACCGCCACGATCACGATGCCGCTGGTGTTCGCCGGCTGGTGCTTCTGCCAGTACTGGATCGCCGGCATCCGTGAGAAGGGCCTCGGCGGCTTCCTGAAGGACGAACTCTTCCCGAAGGGCGTGCCGGTCCCGATCTACATCCTGCTCACGCCGATTCAGATTCTCGAGCTGTTGGTGATTCGCCCGGTCTCCCTGACCCTGCGACTCTTCGCCAACATGGTCGCCGGCCACATCACCGTGGCCGTCTGCCTCGCAGCCACGCAGTGGTTCCTCATCGAGATTCCGAACAAGCTATGGTCCATCCTTGGCGTTGGCACGCTGGCCGCCGGCCTGATCATGACGCTCTTCGAGATCATGGTCGCCGCGCTGCAAGCCTTCATCTTCGCCATGCTGACCACCGCATACATCAACATGAGCTACCCGGAGTCCGAGTGATCGGCACCGGCCGGTCCCCGAACTCCCGTAAGCCCGTACCGCCGGCCATCCGGTAGCCGGAAGACGCGGCGGTACCCGTGCAACACAACAAGACTTCCCTTCCCAATCATTCCAAGATTTCCTTCGTATCGAAGAAAAACCAGAAAGGAACAACCCATGGATATCATCACCCTCGCTGAGGTCGCTGGTAATCTCAACGCAATCGGTTACGGCCTTGCCGCCATCGGCCCTGGCATTGGTCTGGGCATCCTGATCGGTAAGACCATCGAAGGCACCGCTCGCCAGCCTGAGCTCGGCGGCCGTCTGCAGACCCTGATGTTCCTGGGTCTGGCCTTCGTCGAGATTCTGGCCCTCCTCGGTCTGGTCGCCGGCTTCATCTTCCAGTGATTGAGGCCCGTGCCGCCGTATTGAGGCCGCGCTGACGCGTCTTAGGTCAATCGGGACGCGCGGAATCGTGGATTCAAGCCACAGCCCGCGACACCGCAATGGACGCTAAGACTCAGGACGGAAGCGCCGGACCGCACGGCAGCCGGGATAACGCAATCAACGGAAGCGAAGCAAAGAAAGGAGAACGATAATGACTTTCGCTGAAGAGGGCGGCATCGCCCTGTTCATCCCCAAGGTCTACGACATCGTTTGGTCGCTGATCATTCTGGCGATCATCGCGGTGTTCTTCTACAAGTTCTTCATGCCGAAGTTCCAGGCCGTGTTCGATGAGCGTACCGCCAAGATCGAGGGCGGCATCGCCAAGGCACAGCAGGACCAGAAGGACGCGGCCGAGGCCAAGGCCAAGTACGAGGCCCAGCTGAGCAACGCCCGCGTGGAAGCCGCCAAGATTCGTGACGACGCCCGCGCCGAGGCCTCCCACATCGTCGCCGACGCCCGCGTGCGCGCCGAGGCTGAGGCGGCCCAGATCACCGCCAACGCCCAGCGTTCGCTGGAATCCCAGCAGCAGCAGGCCATGGTCTCGCTCAAGGGCGAGGTCGGTGCGCTTGCCACCGCGCTGGCCGGCAAGATCCTGGGAGCCAAGCTGCAGGACAGCGACGTGCAGTCTTCGATGATTGACGCCATGATCAGTGATCTGGACGCCAAGAAGTGACCGTGAACGTCGTCAGGAACATTCGTAACCAGAAAGGGAGGTGACCATGCGAGGAGAGGCATCCCGTATTGCAGACCGCGAGTCGCGTGACTCGCTGGCCCCGAAGCTGCGTGACACCCGTGAGGATGCATGGCGAATCGGCAACGAACTGTTCAAGATCACCGGTGTGCTCGATCGCAACATCTCGTTGGAACGCGCACTGACGGATCCCTCCAGGCCCGTGGCCGACAAGGTCGCGGTCCTCAACGAACTGTTCCAGGGCAACGCCCATCCGATGACCGTCGAGATCATGACCGATTTGGTCTCCCGTCGTTGGAGCCGCGCCCGAGACATCGCCAACGCGGTGGAGGATTTCGGTGTGGACGCCATGATGTACTACGCCGACGCCACCGATGCCACGCTGCAGGTGTCCATCGAGCTCTCCCAGCTGCACTCCGCGCTGCTCACCCTGCCGGTCGTGCGCGCCAAGCTGTATGACGATCAGGCCACCAGCGAGGCCCGCGTGAAGCTGTTCCGCGAGGTCTTCGACGGCAAGGGCCTGAACAAGATCACCATGCGACTTGCCGAGCACGCGACCTGCAATCTGCGCCGCCGCCGTTATCTGGAGACCATCCAGTGGCTGATCAACAAGTTCTCCCGTCACATGGGCGAATCGATGGTCACCGTGACCACCGCCACCCCGCTGACGAATGAACAGGTCAAGCGCTTGACCGACATCTATTCGGCGAAGGCCGGGCGCCCGGTCCACATCAATTCGGTGGTGGATCCGAGCGTGCTGGGCGGCATGCGCATCCAGGTGGGCGACGAGGTCACGGATAACACCGTGGTCGCGCAGCTGCAGAACCTCAACCGCACCGTGAAAGCGGGCAGCAACTAACTGGGCGGCACCCCTCGCGCTCCCGTCGCAAACAACGGCGGACGCGACGCCACTCAGCGGAACACAAGCAAAGACTTGACTGAACAATAACCAATAGAAGGAGTGATCATGGCAGAACTGACCATCGATCCCGCCTCGATTCGCAAGGCCTTGGACGACTTCGTGTCGTCCTACCAGCCGAGCGACACCCCCACTCAGGAAGTGGGATATGTCGCCACGGCCGGTGATGGCATTGCCCACGTGACGGGGTTGCCTGGTTGCATGGCCAATGAGCTGCTGACGTTCGAAGACGGCACGCTCGGCCTGGCGTTCAACCTTGACGCCCGTGAAATCGGCGTGGTGATTCTCGGCGATTTCGCTGGAATCGAGGAAGGCCAGGAAGTGCGCCGCACCGGCGAAGTGCTCTCCGTGCCTGTCGGCGATGGCTACCTCGGCCGCGTCGTGGACCCGCTGGGCAAGCCGATCGACGGCCTCGGCGAGATCAAGAGCGAAGGCCGCCGCATCCTCGAAGCCCAGGCTCCGGACGTGATGCACCGCCATCCGGTCGACGAACCGCTGTCCACCGGTCTCAAGGCCATCGACGCGATGACCCCGATCGGCCGCGGCCAGCGCCAGCTCATCATCGGCGACCGCCAGACCGGTAAGACCGCCATCGCGATCGATACCATCATCAACCAGAAGGCCAACTGGGAATCCGGCGACCCGAAGAAGCAGGTGCGCTGCATCTACGTGGCCGTGGGCCAGAAGGGCTCCACCATCGCCTCGGTGAAGCAGAGCCTCGAGGACGCCGGCGCCATGGAGTACACCACCATCGTGGCCTCCCCGGCTTCCGATTCCGCAGGCTTCAAGTACATCGCCCCGTACACCGGCTCGGCCATCGGCCAGCACTGGATGTACAACGGCAAGCATGTGCTCATCGTCTTCGACGACCTGTCGAAGCAGGCCGAAGCCTACCGTTCGATCTCGCTGCTGCTCCGCCGCCCGCCGGGGCGCGAGGCCTACCCGGGTGATGTGTTCTACCTGCACTCCCGTCTGCTCGAACGCTGCGCCAAGGTCTCCGATGATCTCGGCGGCGGCTCGATGACGGGTCTGCCGATCGTCGAGACGAAGGCGAACGACGTGTCCGCCTACATCCCGACCAACGTGATCTCCATCACCGACGGTCAGATCTTCCTGCAGTCCGATCTGTTCAACGCCAACCAGCGTCCTGCCGTGGACGTCGGTATCTCCGTCTCCCGAGTCGGTGGCGCCGCACAGACCAAGGCGCTCAAGAAGGTCTCCGGCACGCTGAAGATCTCCCTGGCGCAGTACCGCTCGCTGGAATCCTTCGCCATGTTCGCCTCCGATCTGGATGCGGCGTCCAAGGCCCAGCTGACCCGTGGTGCTCACCTGACCGAGCTGTTGAAGCAGCCGCAGTTCCACCCGTACTCCATGGAGCAGGAAGTCGTGTCCGTCTGGACCGGCACCCATGGCAAGCTCGATGACCTCGAGCTGGCAGATGTGCTTCCGTTCGAGCAGGGTCTGCTGGACTACCTCGACCACAACACCGATATCCTCAAGACCATCCGTGAGACCGAGGACTTCACTGCCGACACCGAGGCTGCCCTCGCCAAGGCCGTGGACGCCTTCCGTGCCACCTTCGTCACCTCCGCCGGCAAGCCGCTGGTCGAGAAGAAGCCTGACATCTCGAAGGCCGCTCCGGTCGAGCAGGAAAAGATCGTGGCGGGAGAGAAGTAAGCCATGGGCTCGCAACTCGCATTGAAATCACGCATCCACTCCACCGAGTCGTTGGAGAAGATCTTCAACGCCCAGGAGATGATCGCGTCTTCGCACATCGCCAAGGCCCGTGACGTGGCCCTGAACGCGAAGCCGTACACCGATGCGATTTTCGATGCCGTGCAAGCGTTGGTGGCGCATACCCATATCACGCATCCGATCGCGGTGAAGGACGAGAACAACCCGCGCGTGGCTGTTCTCGCCCTCACCTCGGATCGTGGCATGGCCGGCCCGTACACCTCTTCGATCATCCGTGAAACGGAGTCGCTGCTGGCCCGCCTTGAGGCCGAAGGCAAGCAGCCGGAGCTGTTCGTGTACGGGCGTCGTGGTTCGACGTACTACAAGTACCGCAACCGCGACGTCGCGGCCACATGGGAGGGCGACACCGATCAGCCCGGCGTGGAAATCGCTGAGACCATCTCCAAGACGCTGATGGACGCCTACATGAAGCCGGCGGAGAAGGGTGGAGTCTCCGAGCTCTACATCGTCTACACCGAGTTCATCAACATGGTGGTCCAGAAGGTGCGCGTGCTGCGCATGCTGCCCGTGGAGATCGTCGAGAACGAGGCCAAGGTCCCGGACCCGGAGAACGAGCCGGCGGCGGATGTCTCCCCGCTGTACGCCTTCGAGCCGAGCTTGGAAGAGGTGCTGGATGCCATTCTGCCGAAGTACATCCAGTCCCGCATCCACGAATGCCTGCTGACCGCTGCGGCCTCCGAGACCGCAAGCCGTCAGAACGCCATGCACACGGCAACGGACAACGCACGCAATCTGGTCGATGACCTCACCCGCAAGCTCAACGCTTCGCGTCAGGCATCGATCACTCAGGAACTTACCGAAATCATCGGCAGCGCGGACGCGCTGAACACAAAGGAAGAGTAGGAAAGCACTATGGCTGAGAATCAGACCACTGTGGCTTCCGAGACCAACGGCGAGCCGATTCACGGTCGCGTCACCCGAGTCCAGGGTTCGGTTATCGACGTTGAGTTCCCGGTCGGCCATATGCCCGACATCTACAACGCCCTTCATGTGACCATCGTCAACACGGGCGCCAAGGAGGAAGGCGAGGCCAAGTCGACCGAGATCACCCTCGAGGTCGAACAGCACCTTGGCGACTCCACCGTGCGCTGCGTGGCGTTGAAGCCGACCGATGGCCTGGTGCGCGGCGCCGCCGTGTACGACACCGGCGCCCCGATCTCCGTGCCGGTCGGCGATGTGACCAAGGGTCACGTCTTCGACGTGTCCGGCAACATCCTCAACAAGAAGCCGGATGAGAAGATCACCGTCACCGAGCGCTGGCCCATCCACCGCAACCCGCCGGCCTTCGATCAGCTGGAGTCCAAGACCCAGATGTTCGAGACGGGCATCAAGGTCATCGATTTGCTGACCCCGTACGTGCAGGGCGGCAAGATCGGTCTGTTCGGTGGTGCAGGCGTGGGCAAGACCGTGCTGATTCAGGAGATGATTCAGCGTGTGGCGCAGAACCACGGCGGCGTGTCCGTGTTCGCCGGCGTTGGTGAGCGTACCCGTGAGGGTAACGATCTGATCGGCGAGATGGACGAGGCCGGCGTGCTTGAGAAGACCGCCCTGGTCTTCGGCCAGATGGATGAGCAGCCGGGTACCCGTCTGCGCGTGCCGCTGACCGCACTGACCATGGCCGAGTACTTCCGTGACGTGCAGAACCAGGACGTGCTGCTGTTCATCGACAACATCTTCCGCTTCACGCAGGCCGGTTCCGAGGTGTCCACGCTGCTGGGCCGTATGCCTTCCGCCGTGGGTTACCAGCCGAACCTGGCCGATGAGATGGGTGCTCTGCAGGAGCGCATCACCTCCACGCGAGGCCACTCCATCACCTCGCTGCAGGCCATCTACGTGCCGGCCGATGATTACACCGACCCGGCCCCGGCCACGACCTTCGCCCACCTCGACGCCACCACCGAGCTTTCGCGTGACATCGCCTCCAAGGGTATCTACCCGGCAGTGGACCCGCTGAGCTCCACCTCGCGAATCCTCGATCCGCGTTACGTGGGCCAGGCCCACTACGAGTGCGCCAACCGCGTCAAGGCGATTCTGCAGCGTAACAAGGAGCTGCAGGACATCATCGCCCTGATCGGTATCGACGAGCTCTCCGAAGAGGACAAGACCACCGTGAACCGTGCTCGTCGCATCGAGCAGTTCCTCGGCCAGAACTTCTACGTGGCCGAGAAGTTCACCGGTCGTCCGGGCTCCTACGTGCCGGCCGACGAGACCATCGAGGCCTTCACCCGCATCTGTGACGGCGTGTATGACGACGTTCCTGAGCAGGCGTTCTCCGGCATCGGCGGCATCGACGACCTCGAGGAGAAGTGGCACAACATGCAGAAGGAACTGGGTGAGTGATGGCTGAATCGGAAAAGACCACGATGAAGGTGAACATCGTCGCCGCCGACCATCCCGTATGGCACGGCGAGGCCACCAGCGTGACCATTCCCGCCTCCGAAGGCGGCATGGGCATCCTGCCGAGCCATGAGCCGGTGCTCACGGTGATCAAGCAGGGTACGCTCACCGTGGTCGAGCCCGATGGCGATCGCCATATGTTCGAGGTGACCGATGGATTCATCTCCTTCGACTCGAACAAGCTCACCGTGGCGGTCGAACGCGGCCACGACGTGCAATACTCCGGGCCGGATGCGGCCTGAGGCCTGAAGTCTGAGGCCTGATTGGTCCTTATCGGGTCAGGGCCGCCGCCCATAACAGGCTGGAGCCGGATGCTTCGGTCTGTTATGGGCGGCGGAACCGGGTGCTGTAGGCAATCCTTCAAGGCTCCCTTCGGATTATCCGGAGGGAGCCTTTTGCTGTCTCTATGGCCGTACGGGCCGTACAGGCGGACTGCACAGACTGCACGGACCGACCGCGCGGGCCGCACAGATCACTACCTACTGGTCCGTCTCACTAATCATTGAGCACTGCACTCCCTGTGTCTCTCCAGTCAGCTCTGCTGCCAGCCCGTCCTGCAATTAAGGACGCATTGCGTGCGCGGCACGCTGGTTCGCTTATCGGCTCGCACGTTGCCTGCAAACAGCTCTGCTGTTTTTGCTTCACGGCAACGGCCCGTCAGAGGGGCCAACGCCACTTAAACAATTACGAGATAGACCGTTACTATGTCCTGAAATCCGTAGCATCCGGAACATCATCGGATACGCATCGCCGCGTGGTTGTTGGACGCCGCCGTTACAGTGGTGGCCATGCGAATCATTGTTGCCGACTGCTCGGCCGAATACTCCGGCCGCCTCAACGCCTCGTTGCCGCTGGCCAAGCGCGTGCTGCTCATCAAGGCCGACTCCAGCCTGCTCATCTTCTCCGAACTGGGCTCGTACAAGCCGCTCAACTGGATGACGGCACCCTGCACGATTCGTGAGATCACGCCGGAGCTGGCGGTCGCCAACGTGGATGGTTCGGCGACTACAGAGGATGCAGCTAGCGATATCGCCGCAGACGCCGGCTCCGTGCCTGGAGGTATCTCTGGCATCGCTGCGGACGCCGGCTCCGTGATTGAGGATATCTCTGGCATTGCTGCCGCTGATGCTGTCACCGATGCGGCCACCCCTGAGAAGGTATTGCGCGTCACGGCTGACAAGAGCTCGGATGTGCTCGAGGTGACCCTGCAGCACATCTATTCGGACCAGACCTTCGATCTCGGCCTCGATCCCGGGCTCGTCAAGGACGGTGTGGAAGACCACCTGCAGCGGTATCTCGCCGAGCAGATCGAGCGTATCGGCAAGGGCGCGAAACTGGTCCGTCGTGAATACCCCACCGCCATCGGCCCCGTGGACATCATGGCCATCAACGCCGACGGGAACATGTGGCGGTGGAGATCAAGCGCCACGGCGGCATCGACGGCGTCGAGCAGCTGACCCGATACTGCGAACTGCTCAACCGTGATCCGCTGCTGGCCCCGGTCCACGGCATCTTCGCCGCGCAGACCATCACCCCGCAGGCCCAGGTACTGGCCAAGGACCGTGGCTTTACCTGCCTCATCCTTGATTATGACGATATGAAGGGCACCGAGGACGACTCCCTCCGTCTCTTCTGAGCCGTCTCTTCTGAGGTGAAGGCCTCTTGAGACGAAAGCCTTCTGCGACCAAGGCTTCTGAGACGAAAGTCTTCTGGGACTCAGGCCGTGCCTGTCCCCACTGAATGCTGAATACCGCCGGGGCACGTCCCAGCGTCGTTCCCCGGCCAAGCTTTGGCTCATTCGCGTCGCTCCAGGCGTGGAAACGGGACGAAACGTAAGTCAGCGACGACCTTATGTTACGTTTCGTCCCACTTTGACATAGGGGG